>JAICXZ010000704.1 GCA_025934475.1 Mucilaginibacter sp.
ACTGCAATTATTTGTTTAACCCTTTCTACAATGAGTATAGCCATCGGCAAACCCGCTTCACCAGTCAATATTTCTTATACCGTTACTTTTCCTGAAGCGCAGGCGCATTATTCTGAGGTAGAAATGAGCTTAACCGGTTTACACCAACCTTTTGTCGACCTGAAAATGCCGGTTTGGACACCGGGCTCTTACCTGGTGCGCGAATTCTCTAAAAATGTCGAGTCATTCACTGCTGAGTCGAAAGGGAAGGCCATTCCATCCATAAAGATTCGTAAGAATATCTGGAGGGTGACAACGAATAATGCTACAGCTATCAAAGTGCATTATAAGGTATACGCTTTCGAGTGGTCGGTCCGAACCAGCTTTATTGATGCTTCCTATGGATTTTTGTCGTGCACCAGCATGTTTATGTATCCAGATGGTATGCTGCATCATGCTTCAACCATCCAAATTGTGCCGTATAAAGGGTGGTCAAAAGTTTCAACCAGCCTAGAAATGGTGAATGGCGATCCTTTCACCCGTACCGCGCCTGATTATGATATCCTGTTTGATTCACCTATTCTCGTTGGCAACCAGGATATGATCGATTTTGATGTGAATGGCGTCCACTATCAAATGGCTATGAATGGTGGCGGTAATTATGATAAAGAGCGACTGAAAAAGGACCTGCCAAAGATCATTGAGCACGAAACCGCTATTTATGGCGAAAACCCCAATAAACATTATGTATTCATCGTACTTAATGCCTCGAGAGGCGGCGGCGGATTGGAGCATTTAAGCTCTTGCGTATTGGGTGTTTCGCGCGATAACTATGGCACAGAACGTGGCTACCAGGGCTTCCTTACTTTAGTTGCGCATGAGCATTTCCACTTATGGAACGTGAAGCGGCTGCGCCCGATAGCGTTGGGACCATTTGATTACGACAATGAAAACTACACCACCGATTTGTGGATAGCCGAAGGTTTTACAGCTTACTACCAGGAGATAATCGTTCGCCGCACAGAACTTTATCCGGTGCAAAGCTACCTCGATGCCCTAGCTGCTGATATCAGCTATGTGGCCAACACACCCGGCGCCAAAGTACAATCGCTCGCCGAATCGAGCTTTGACGCGTGGATAAAGCTTTATCGCCCTAATGAAAATACCAGCAACGTAACCGCATCTTACTATAACAAAGGGTCTATCCTGGCATTGATATTTGACCTGGAGATTATCAATGATTCGCATGGTAAATACAGCCTGGATGATGTGATGCACTATATGTACCATACTTATTATAAAGGCAAAAAGCGCGGCTATACTGATAAAGAATTCAAAGCTGCTGTCGAAAAGTTCGCAGGCAGGAGCATGGATGATGTTTACAAAAAATATGTTTATGGAATCGACGGAATAGATTTTGAAAAATACCTTAACCTGGCCGGATATCATCTGACCGACGAATTTGCAGGCAACGACGACCCAGCCCTGGGTATTGCCACATCAACTGCCGGCGGAAAAGTATTTGTTACCAGCGTAGCACGCAACAGTGCTGCCTGGATCGACGGTATCAACGTAAACGACGAGATAACTGCCATTGACACCATAAAAGTAACCGATGCAGTAACCATGTTGAACGGCAAAAAGCCCGGTGATAAGATCAACGTATCAGTTATTCGTGATGGGTTACCACAAACTTTGCCGATTACTCTGTTAAAGAAGACACAGGTAAAATACAAGATCGACACCATAGCCCAGCCAACAGGGCAGCAATTGCTTGTTCGCAAAAAATGGCTAAGCCTGCAATAGGTAAGCCAAAAAATGTAAGTGCCGCTCACAGCGGCTTTTTTCGTTTAAACAAATTTTTTCAAAAACATTTTCCGGGTTTGTGGTTTTATATCTTAAATAAATCATTTAAACCGATACCTATGAATTCAATATTGTATATCGTAGCCGTGATACTCATCATTGGCTGGGCATTAGGTGTATTCGTTTATTCAGTAACCGGCTTGATACACGTTTTACTCATAATCGCATTGATTGCGGTAATACTAGGATTAATCAGAAGACCCACAGCAATCTAGTTTTAAATAATCATTTCGGAAAAGTCCCGCCAGCAGCGGGACTTTTTTGTTGGAAAATAGCCTGCGCAAACCAAATCCACTAAATGGTGTTGCTTCAAGGTGGCAAAAACTAAGTTCGAAAAGCAAATAAAAGCCGAAGAGCGCGAGTTGAAGTCGATGCTCGACCTGGGGAAAAGTACAGGTGACAAGATAGCTATCAGGCTAACTAACTTCCTGGGCAGTCTTACTTTTTTGCTTTGCTGCCTGGCGCTTATCCTGCTCTATTTTTTATGGAACATGCATTTTATTCCCGGGTTAAGACCTTTCGACAAGTATCCATACAATGGGCTTGATACCGTTTTATCGGTATTCGCGATCGTGCTATCCATAACTGTACTTATCGGCCAGAACCGGCAGCGCAGAGTGGAAAAGATGCGTGAGCAAGTTGAATTCGAGGTCAACGTTCGGGCCGAAAGCGAGATTACTAAGATACTTGAGATGATGCACGCTATACAGCGGAAGCTGGGAATAGATAAGCCTGACGAAGAACTCGAGAAGATGAAGGAATCTATTGATCTAAACGAGCTTCATAAGGATATTAATGAGAAAAGCGAGGAAATCTAATTGCCCTATTCGATCGTGTCCGGGCAAACCACATTTGATGGTTGTAGAAACCGCCGCATACGGGCCAATAAAAAAGCTCCCTGCAATGGGAGCTTTTTCGGGGATTTTTCTATTTGCCT
>JAICXZ010000443.1 GCA_025934475.1 Mucilaginibacter sp.
ATAAACAACGGCAACAAAAATCGCCGTATTGACACTAACCGTCAATCCGAGCAGGACGCCGGGCACCATTGCTATCGTTGAGCCTAAAGTTGGCACAATCTCAAGCAAACCCGTCAATAAACCTAATACCATTGCAGCCGGAATGCCGATAATGGTTAATCCTAGCGTTATCATGACGGTCACTAATACCATAGACACCATCATACCTTTTAACCAACCTTTTAATGACGAACTAATGCGGTTCAAAATATGGCTGCCCAGCTCCTTTCTCGACGGGGGCACCAGCATCATCACGCCATCTTTGTAAAGTGAAGGATTGACTGTAAAAAAAATACCAAGAAACAAAATGATATAGATATCGCCCAACACGCCGAAAGTTGTTGTGAAAAATGACCGGGCTGTATTCAGCATTTTTTGCCCGTCATCATCGTTGCCGGTAGCGTCTAAAATTTTTTGTCCCAGATCGCTTTTCGCCAGCGAAGCTTTCAAATGCTGCACTGTACCAGGAAGTGTTTCGCTTAGCTGCTTAACCTGCTGCTCAATCTTTGTGCCCATAAACCAAATCAGGGTCACGGCGATGATGAATGTTGTCAAAACGCCGCAAAGCATCGCCGGTCTTCGTTTCCATTTGGTGCGCCGCTGGATTAGATCGGCCAGGCCATGAAAGTAAGTGGCTATCAGCGAACCTGCGAGTATCATCAAAATAACGCTAAAAGCAACACGGGCAATCAGAATAGCCGAAACAAGCAGTGCAACAATGCCGACTGTTTGCCATACTTTCTGAATATAAGTGGTTCTCCGCTCGCGTCCAGGTTGCGCCATATATTTCGCATTGTTGTTGATGACCAACATTTTGACTGAGATAATGTTTTTCGAGGCCGATCAGCGCCGGATTCTACTTCGTCCGGATTTACTTCATCATAAAGTATTGAAGCTTTCATCTCTTCAAAAACGCTATTGTCTCGTCCATACCAGCTTACCTGTATCATAGCCGGCTCTTTGTGCAATTTCGAGGTAACGATGCATCACGTCATCGGGCATGGTTCTATTTCGCGATAGCAGCCACAAGTAATCAAGATCATTACCGGCGACCAATGCATATTGATAATCCGGATCGATGGCTATCACGTTATATCCTGCAAAGAACGGTCCAAAGAACGAAACTTTCAGCCTGCCTGTGTACGGTACAACAGTTTGTGCGCGCCCTACACTTTGTTTCCATTTTTTCTTTTTTTCGTCGTAACCCCGGTTAATGACCCATATAGATGTCTCATCTTTTTTAGCATACAGAGCGGTTACTTTCGATAAGCCGCGCTCAAACCTAAAATCCATTCGGGCTATCTCATACCATTTACCCATATACCGGTCGGGGTCAAAAGGCGTTACTGCCCTGGCCTTTTTGGGTATGCTCACACAGGAATTCATTCCCACGACCAAAAGTCCCAAACCTGCGCCTGCCAGTGCGGCTGCTGCGATAGCTATTTGTTTTTGTTGCCTGGTCATATCGTGCTAACACAAAGTTAATAGGATTGTTGAGCGTTTGTATTGATAAGCGTGACGTTCTCCGCATCGCCACCCGCCCTGCGCCTCGCGCCGACCATAATTCAAATATTTTTTCCACATTCCCAATTTTTATCTACATTTGCGGGCTAATTATCGCTCATTGAAATCGCTCAAAACATATTCGATACCGTTCACCGGGTTAAAGCTTGGGAAACACGACTTTGAGTATGTGATTGGCAACGCGTTCTTCGACGAATTTGAGTATTCGCTGGTTAAAAAAGCCGACCTGGTGTGTAAAGTGGAACTGGAAAAGCAAGAGACAATGCTGATCCTGAACTTCGACATCAAAGGCAATATCAACATGACCTGCGATACCTGCCTGGCTGAATATCCGTTTCAGGTGGCTATTCACGAACAGCAGATAGCTAAATTTGCCGAAGAAGATGTTGACGAAGATGAAGAGATCATCACCCTGACTAAAAACGATCACGAGATCAATGTGTCGGGGCTGATTTATGAATACGTGAATGTTGCAGTGCCGTTTGTTTCGGTTTGCAGCGACAAGGGCAATACTCCTTATTGCGATAAGGAGATGCTGGATCGGCTGAAGGCGCTTGAGCCTGATGATAACGATCAAAAGGGATCGGACCCAAGGTGGGACGCTCTGAAAAATATTAAATGATTAATTTTTAGGATTTATGCCACATCCAAAACGGAAATTTTCAAAATCGAGAACAGCAAAACGCAGAACGCATTATAAAGCTGATGCTCCTACTTTAACCACTTGCAAAACTACCGGCGCAGTACACCTGCCACACAGAGCTTATACTGTTGACGGCAACGTTTACTATAACGGAAAGCTCCTGATAGAAAACACTGCAACGGCCTAAGTTTAATTTTCTGCAATGAAGATTGGACTGGATATTATGGGCGGTGACTACGCCCCGAAGGCAGCTGTTTTAGGAGCCATAGAGGTTCATAAAGTACTTCCTGAAAGCCAGAAATTAGTGCTTATCGGCGACCGGCAGATAGGCGAATCCATTCTTCGCGAAAATAACTATGACCCCGGTCACTTTGAGTTTGTGCACACAACCGAGGTGATCGACATGCACGACCATCCTACCAAGGCGATCGTCAAAAAACCGGATTCGAGTATCAGCGTCGGATTTAACCTGTTGAAAGAGGGTAAGATCGACGCTTTTTCGTCTGCGGGCAATACTGGCGCTATGCTGGTGGGTTCGGTATTCAGCGTAAAAACTATTCCTGGTGTTATCCGCCCGGCCATGTCGACCAACGTCCCCAAATTAAAGGGCGGCTTTGGCATTTTAGTTGACGTTGGCGCCAGCGCCGATTGCAAGCCCGAGTACCTGGAACAATTTGCCCTGCTGGGCAGCTTGTTTGCGGAGTCGGTTTACGGCATGAAAAACCCCAAAGTAGGTTTGGTGAACATTGGTGAGGAAGAAGAAAAAGGCAATGCCCTGTGCCTGGCGGCTTACCCGCTGCTGAAAGAAAACAAGCGATTTAACTTTATTGGCAATATAGAAGGGCGCGACTTTTTCGGCGACCATGCCGATGTATATGTGACCGATGGGTTTACCGGCAACGTGGTCCTTAAAATGGCGGAATCATTTTATGTGATCTCGCTAAAAAAGGGTCTCAAGGACGAGTTTTTTGACCGTTTCAACTATGAGCAATACGGCGGCAGCCCGATATTGGGTATCAATGCCTCAGTTGTGGTTGGACACGGTATATCGAGCCCTGAGGCGATCAAAAATATGGTGCTCCTGTCGAGAGATATGGTCCAGGCAGACCTGGTCGGCAAGATCAAACAAGCATTCCAATAACACTACCCCTGATAGATGAATAAAATTCATGCTGCAATTACTGCCGTTAACGGTTACGTTCCCGATTATATATTGACAAACCAGGAACTTGAAACCATGGTAGAGACCAACGACGAGTGGATCACTACCCGGACAGGAATAAAAGAGCGGCGGATACTCAAAGGCGAAGGTCTTGGCACCTCGGATATGGCTGTACCGGCCGTTGAAGGGCTGCTCAAAAAAAGAGGCATCAGCGCCGAAGAAATAGAACTGATTATTTTTTGTACCACTACGCCTGATATGCCTTTCCCGGCCACGGCCAATATTCTGGCTGATAAAATAGGCGCCAAAAATGCCTGGGGCTTTGACCTGCAGGCGGCCTGCTCGGGATTTATTTTTGGTTTATCGACAGGCGCTCAATTTATTGAAAGCGGCAAACACAAGAAGGTGCTGGTTGTTGGTGGCGATAAAATGTCGTCGATCGTCAATTACAAGGACCGGGCTACCTGTATCATTTTTGGCGATGGCTGCGGCGCAGTTTTGCTCGAACCGAATGAAGATGGCTATGGCGTTATTGACTCCGTGTTGAAAAGTGATGGAGCAGGCCGTGCATTCCTGCACATGAAGGCAGGTGGCTCTATGAAACCTGCTACGCACGAAACAGTAGACGCTCATGAGCATTTCGCTTACCAGGAGGGCCAGGCGGTGTTCGAATTCGCCGTAACCAAGATGGCCGATGGAGCGGCTGACGGTGTGGCGCGCAGTGTCCTGCAGTCGGAAGACATCGCGGGGTGGGTAGCTCA
>JAICXZ010000137.1 GCA_025934475.1 Mucilaginibacter sp.
GACTATGGCTTCCACGCGCCAACAGTTTCCTTCCCGGTAGCAGGCACTGTAATGGTTGAGCCAACCGAGTCGGAGCCGAAGAGCGAGCTCGATCGTTTCTGTGATGCGATGATCGCTATCCGTCACGAAATACATGAGGTTGAGCAGGGCCTTTCGGACAAAGTAAATAACCCGCTAAAAAATGCCCCCCATACAGTTGCCACTGTAACAGCCAACCATTGGGAGCATACATATACCCGTCAGAAAGCAGCATTCCCGCTTCCGTATGTCGCGGCTTACAAATTCTGGCCATCAGTTGGTCGTGTAAACGACACCTATGGCGACCGAACTTTAATATGTTCATGCCCGCCTCTGGAGAGCTACGAGTTTGAGGAAAGCGCTATAGAATAAGGACTTACGAAGCCCCTCCGAGAAAAAACGGCGGGGCTTCTGTCTAATTAAAGGTTAACGAAACCTACCGTTGTGCCCGCGCACTTAATTTTTAAGCAAGCCCATCCATTATTTAAGGATAAATTTGTAATTTGTAACATCCTTTTTGCGACGCGGCTTTTTTTTTACGATTAAGTGTAAAGGCTACATAACCTTTTGAAATTTTACGCCGTATAAAGCAGTATATGATGACGAACAACGGTACAGTTAGCATTTTGCTGGTAGATGACGATGAGATAAACAACTTTATCTCGATTAAGCTGATTAAGAAAGCCTTGTCTAATACGGATATCATGGCTTGCCTGCATGGCAAGTATGCTATCGATCTGCTGATGGATATCCAACGTGAAGATCCGTCAAAACTACCCGACTATATCCTGCTGGATATCAACATGCCTATCATGAACGGATGGGAATTTCTTGACGAATATACCCGCCTCAATATCGACCCGTTGGGTAAATGCAAAGTATACATCATATCATCTTCTGTGTTTAGCAACGACATCAACAAAGCACGCTCATACCCGATCGTAAAAGATTTTGTATCGAAACCGCTAAACGTTGATAAAATAAAGGAGCTCTTTGCAGTTGAGAATCACGTTTGACTGACTGCTGGTTGAAATGGTTTGAAAGGTTGGAAATGTGAAGGTATTAAAACCATTATAACCTCTACAACCTTTATAACATCTACAACTATACAGGCAACACACTAAAGGCCTCTCCATCATACCTAACATTTCCAACAGGCGTCGATTTGGCGTGATAAAACAAGCAGGTGTGCCCTTCTTCCGCCGCCTTTTTGCCATATACTTCGCGCAAATGCATTGATTTGCGGCCATCATAGTCGTACTTAGCAATAAATTTCCGAATTAGTTGTTCCGGCTCAGGAAGCTCGTCACCCCCGAAGAAGCATTTGCCACCTTTATCTTCTAACCAGAACACCTGGTGATTTGGCGTATGTCCTCCCGATAACTCGTAACGAATACCCGGCTTCAGTTCGCCGGAGTGCTCAACAAAATGAATATTGACTTCATTATCCAACGCCTCAAAAATATCCAGGTGATAGGATGACGATTTACCGCTTAGCGCAAACTCCCATTCACCTTTCTGGATTACGTGAGTTGCCTGGGGAAAACTCGGCTCAAGCTTGCCGTTACGTTCAACCACCAAACCGCCCGAGTGGTCATAATGGAGATGCGACATGAGTACCAATGTCACTTCATCAGGATCAAAACCGGCATTGCGAATATGTTGATGAATGAACAACTCGTCGCGGGTATCTTTATAACCCAGGCCGGCGTCAAAAACAATCAGATCATCGGAAGTTTTTACCAGGAATGGATTGACATGAATAAAGAGCGAACCCGGCCTTTCGCGAAAGTTATCGACCTGCGGGTCGAAGGGTATAAATTTTTTGGAAGAATCAACCGAATACGACCCTTCGCCCAGTGCAAAAATCTCCATTTTTCAGATGTGCAAATATGCAGATGTGCAAATGTGCAGATGACCTGATAGGCAGGTATGCGGATGTGCAAATGTGCAGATTAGACTATCCCGTTGGAAAAATCAATTTACATATCTTCACATTTGCACATCTGCACATCCACACATCTGCACATTTGCTATCTTTACTTTTTTAAAGCGAGCAAAGATATGAATAAACGGTGGTCAGTAAGGATGAAGCCTGGTAATGCTGATGTAATAAAACTGGCGTCCGAGCTGAACATCGATACCGTTTTGAGCGCTTTACTCATCCAGCGAGGCATTACCACTTTCGACAAAGCTAAATATTTCTTTCGCCCCGACCTGCGTCATCTTCACGATCCTTTCCTGATGGCCGATATGGAAAAGGCTGTGGAACGGATCGAAAAAGCTGTCGCCTCCAAAGAAAAGATATTGGTTTACGGTGATTACGATGTTGACGGAACAACCGCTGTTTCGCTGGTTTACAGTTTCTTCAAAAAGTTGCATGACGATATTGAGTATTACATCCCCGACCGTTATTTAGAAGGTTACGGCATCTCGACCAAAGGCATCGATTATGCTGCGGATAATGGTTTTACGCTGATAATAGCTCTCGACTGCGGTATCAAATCCGTCGACAAAATAGCTTATGCTAATACCCGTGGTGTCGATTTCATTATTTGTGACCACCACCTGGCAGGCAAAGATTTACCTGAAGCGGTTGCTGTGCTCGACCCTAAAAGAAGTGATTGTGCCTACCCTTATAAGGAGCTCTCGGGCTGTGGAATTGGGTTTAAGCTGATACAGGCTTATGCCGAGAAAAACAATATTCCTTTTGAGGAAGTCGCATGCTATCTCGACCTCGTAGCCATAAGCGTTGCCTGCGACATTGTACATATCACTGATGAAAATCGGACGCTGGCGCATTTTGGGTTACAAAAGATCAATAGCGATCCTTGCATTGGCGTTAAATCGCTAATGGGCGTTGCCGGTCGGAGTGGAAACTACGCAATTGCAGACATAGTTTTTGGACTTGGACCTCGAATTAATGCAGCAGGAAGGATTGACGATGCCAAGCATGCTGTTGAGCTCCTGATCGCCTGCGACGAAGCAAAGGCGACCGAAAAAGGCATGCTTATCAACGTAAAAAATACCGAACGCAAAGGTCACGACCAGAATATTACCGACGAGGCGCTAAGCATCATCGAAAATGACGAGGTTCTCATAAACCGTAAGTCGACCGTGGTGTTTAATGAGAACTGGCACAAAGGTGTAATCGGCATTGTAGCCTCGAGGCTTACTGAAAAATATTATCGCCCAACCATCGTTCTAACCCAATCGAACGGGCATATTGCAGGCTCCGCAAGATCTGTTTTGGGATACGATCTTTATGAGGCGTTGTATGAATGCAAGGATCTGCTGATCCAGTTTGGCGGACATAAGTATGCGGCAGGATTAACGATGGAACCCGAAAACATCGGAGCCTTCACCGACAAGTTTGAACAGGTTGTATGTGCAACCATCAAACCCGAACAGTTGGTGCAGGAAATACAAATAGACGCCGAGCTGGAGCTAAAACAGATTGATGCCAAATTTTTCAGAGTGCTGAACCAGTTTGCACCGTTCGGGCCGGAGAATATGGCGCCTGTATTTTTGAGCAAAGGCGTTCGCACCAACGGTTATGCCGGGCTGGTTGGAGAGGCGCATTTAAAAATGGCAGTGATCCAGGATGGCTCGCCGTCATTTGATAGTATCGGCTTTGGCCTCGGCAATTATTTAACAGAAGTAAGTAATGGAAAACCTTTCGATATTTGCTACACCATTGAAGAGAATGTGTGGCGGGACAGGAGGTCGATACAGTTGAATATAAAAGGAATACGGTTTTAAAACTCTAAATACTAAGCCCTAAATCCTAAAATCTGATAATTAGAGTTTGCGGTTTAGAAATTAGAGTTTAGAATTTAGGATTTTAACAATATGATTTTAAAAGCAGAAAACTTAGTTAAAAAATATAAACAACGCGCGGTTGTTAATCATGTTTCGTTTGATGTGGCACAGGGTGAAATCGTGGGACTTTTGGGGCCTAACGGTGCCGGAAAAACAACATCGTTCTATATGATCGTGGGGCTAATAAAACCCAACGAAGGCACTATTTACCTTGATGACGAGGATATTACTACCGACGCCATGTACCGCCGTGCGCAGAAAGGTATAGGCTACCTGGCACAGGAAGCATCGGTATTTCGCAAGTTATCTGTTGAAGACAATATAAAAGCTGTTCTAGAGATGGGCGATATGCCCAAAGAACGCCAGCGCGAAAAACTGGAAGAGCTTATTGATGAGTTCAGTTTGCATAAAGTGCGCAAAAACCGTGGCGACCTGCTCTCCGGTGGTGAACGCCGGCGTACTGAAATTGCCCGCGCGCTAGCGGCTGAGCCTAATTTTATCCTGCTCGATGAACCTTTCGCCGGTGTGGACCCCATCGCTGTGGAGGAGATACAGGGCATGGTAGCAAAACTCCGCACCCGCAACATCGGCATTCTCATCACCGACCACAACGTACAGGAAACTCTTTCAATCACCGACAGAGCTTACCTGCTTTTCGAAGGAAAAATATTAGAATCAGGCGTACCAGAGGTTTTGGCTGAGAACGAAATGGTAAGAAAAGTGTATCTTGGTTCAAACTTTGTACTGAAACGCAAAACTTTCGCCTAGCTGGTCATTTGCTTCGCGTCATTAGTCATTTAGCTGCGCCGTCATTAAAAACCTAAAACAATGACAGCCCACAACCCAATGACCCAATGACCCAATGACAGCGCAGCGCAATGACCTGATACTATGCCAATTATTAACTCCGTATTTACCTGGTTCATCAAAAAGCGTATCCACCAGATAGAGCTTTTTATGAAATACCCCAATGAGGTTCAGAAGGAATGGTTTGAGCAGCTGATATCGGAGGCTGAGACTACGGAGTGGGGTCGAAAATACCATTACAAAGACATTACCAACCTGCGGCACTTTAAAGAGCGGGTGCCGGTGCAAAACTACGATACACTGAAGCCCTACATCGAGCGTATGCTCAAGGGCGATCAAAACGTGCTATGGCCCACTGAGATCAGGTGGTTCGCTAAATCATCGGGTACTACAAGCGACCGCAGCAAGTTCATTCCTGTCAGCGAGGAGGCATTGGAAGAATGCCATTTTAAGGGCGGCAAAGATATGCTGACTCTTTATTTCAACAATCGTCCTAACGCGCGCATTTTTACCGGAAAATCATTAACCCTTGGCGGCAGTCACCAGGTGAGCCAGTTAAATGCCGACACATTTTTTGGCGACCTCTCGGCGGTGATCATGAAAAATCTGCCGTTGTGGGCCGAGTTTTACCGCACCCCTCATCTTGATATCGCATTGCTCGAAAACTTTGAGCATAAGATTGAAAAGATGGCCCAGGTAACCAAAGATGTAAACGTAACCAGCCTAAGCGGCGTGCCAACCTGGAATATCCTGCTATTCAAGCGCATCCTCGAGATAACCGGCAAAAAACATTTGCTGGAGGTGTGGCCCAACCTGGAACTTTACTTCCATGGGGCCGTTAACTTTACTCCCTATCGTGAACAATTCAGGCAGTTGATCCCTAATGAGGATATGTATTACCTGGAGACCTATAATGCTTCCGAAGGCTTTTTTGGATTGCAGGACCAATCGGATTCCGACGATATGCTGTTGATGCTTGACTACGGCATTTTCTATGAATTTATGCCGCTGGAATACGTGAACGATGATGAGCCGATAACACTCACGCTCGACGAAGTTCAACTCAATAAAAACTATGCGCTTATCATCAGTACCAATGCCGGTTTGTGGCGGTATATGATTGGTGATACAGTACGCTTTACATCGCTGTCACCATACCGCATCCAAATCACCGGCCGCACCAAGCATTTCATCAATGCTTTTGGCGAAGAACTGATCATCGATAATGCTGAAAGGGCACTTGATGAAGCCTGCCAGCAAACCGGCGCCATTATCAAAGAGTACACCGCTGCACCGGTTTATTTTAACGGCGACAAAGCCGGCGCGCACGAATGGATCATTGAGTTTGAAAAAGCACCTGCCGAGTTCGATCGCTTTGTGGATCTGCTTGACGAAACCCTTCGCAAGATCAATTCCGATTACGACGCCAAACGTTTTAAGGACATGGCGTTAAGACACCCCATCGTTCACCGCGCCAAACAGGGCACCTTTTTCAATTGGATGAAAACCCGCGGCAAACTAGGAGGACAACATAAAGTACCTCGCCTGGCAAATGATCGGGAATATGTAGATTCGATTTTGTTGATGATGGAGCTGGTGGGATGATTTGATTGCGGAGTACGGAAGGTCAATTGCGGAATTAAAAAACCTCGAAATGGTCGATAAGATTAAACCGTTCATACTTGATATACAAGCCTTAACCTTTGAGTATATTTTTGAGGTGTGGAATTGGCGTTTGAAGGGAATGAAAAAAATTCTGATCGTATCAAAATGGGGCGACTTGTTTCTTTTGGGGGACGATGGCTTTGTTTATTGGTTGGCAGTCGATTCTGGAGGCGGTTTGTCAAAGATTGCAGCGGACGAAAATGAATTTATTTCCTTATTAAATAGCGATACACATATAGAAAACTGGTTTATGGCTAGTTGGATTGAACGTTTGGAAAAAGCAGGAATTTTTCTGCAAGCTGACCAGGTTTACAATCATAAAAAGCTACCTGTTTTAGGTGGAGAATATGCAAACAATAACATCGAGGCCCTCGACATTAAAATAGCTATTCCATTGGCAAGCGAGATAAGCAGGCAAATAAAAGATTTACCGGACGGCACCAAGGTGAAAATTGTAGCTGAAGATTAATAAACTCTAAAGGCTTTTCCTAAAACAAACACTCGCTTCCATCCCAATATAAGGACCGTAATTGGGTATCGTTTCGTAACCCCGGTTTTTCAGAAAGCTTATTGATTCGGCAAGTTTATTGGCTGTTTCGGTGATTACCTCGGTGTAACCTGCTTCTTTTGCCCAAACTTCAAGCTCGTCCATGACCGCTGTTCCTATGCCCAATTTTCGTTCAGATGGTCTTACGTAAACGCGTTTTATCTCTACAGTGTGACTATCGATTTCTTTGAAGCATCCGCAACCAACTGCTACATCATTTGCGCACGCTATTACCACCGTATCCAGGTGACTTATCTGGTTATACTTGTCATGAATGACCCGAAAGTCGTCATATATTTCACGTATCTCAAAAGTAAGCTGTGCCACCAGGAGCGGAAAGTCGGGGTCACTGGCGTCCGTTCTTTTAATAGTAATCGATTTTGCCGGGGAGGGCATGGGATTTAAATTAATTAGTGTGTCGGGTACTGTATAAATTTACAATTTTTTACGCATACAAACACTATTTTCCATTCCGGCATAGGGGCCATAGTTGATCGTAATTGCATAACCCGATCGTTCGTAAAGATGGATAGCCTCGGGCTGCTTACGACCTGTTTCCAATATGGCCCGGCTAAACCCTTTTTCTTTGGCCCAGGTTTCCAGCCCGGAGAGTATTTGGGTCGCAACGCCTTGTCCGCGGTATGCGGGTTCAACAAACATCCGCTTAACCTCGATGGTATTATCGCTAAATTTCCGGAAACAGCCGCAACCTATGGGCGCGTTATCGTTA
>JAICXZ010000748.1 GCA_025934475.1 Mucilaginibacter sp.
ACTGACGACTTACAAGGTTATGATGTAGTTGGCGAAATACCCGGCACTGACAAAAAGTTAAAAGATCAGCTGATAATTATCGGCGGCCACCTCGATTCGTGGCATGCGGCAACCGGTGCGACTGACAATGGCGCCGGTAGCGCGGTTATGCTGGAAGCGATGAGGATTTTGAAAACCGTCGGTTTTAAACCACGACGCACCATTCGTATTTGCTTGTGGAGCTCAGAGGAGCAGGGTTTGTGGGGATCGAGATATTATGTTCTAAACCATTTCGGCGACCCGAAAACCATGCAACTGAAACCGGACCAGGCTAAGGTTTCTGCTTATTATAACCTGGACAACGGGACTGGTAAAATCCGTGGTATTTATCTGCAGGGCGACTCAGCAGCAAGATCCATATTTAAACCATGGTTAGAGCAATTCAAAGATTTAGGCGCCGGCACGGTTACCATCAGCAATACCGGTGGTACCGACCACCTGTCGTTTGCTGCTGTGGGTATCCCAGGCTTCCAATTTATCCAGGACCCTATGGATTACGGAACACGTACACACCACAGCAACCAGGATACTTATGACCGCTTGAGCGAAGACGATTTGAAGCAAGCAGCCACCATCGTTGCAACTTTTGTATACAACACTTGCCAGCGCGACGCGATGATACCACGTGTTGAACTGCCCAAAGTGCAGGGCACCAACTAATCAGCAGTCACTCTTTAAAGACCAAAAGAAGCCTCCGGAAACGGGGGCTTTTTTCGTTTAAAGAAACTAAAATATTAGTTGCGATTTATAAAACAAATTCATACATTAGATTAACCGGCCTTAGAATATTGACAAACCGAAAAAAGAGTATTACATCAAATGGAAATCAAAGAATTAACGAGAGCCGAAGAACAGATAATGCAGGTTTTATGGCAGCTTAAGAAGGGATTTGTGAAAGAGATAATAGATGCCTTGCCCGAACCCAAACCGGCCTATAACACGGTATCCACCTTTGTGCGGATATTGGAGGCCAAAGGCTTTGTCGATCATAATGCTTTTGGTAAGAGCCATGAATACTATCCTATTATCAGCAAAGAGCAATACCAAAGCTTCGCTACAGACAAATTGCTGAATGGCTATTTTGATAACTCGGTGAAACGCATGTTCTCATTCTTTGTCAAAAAGGAAAAAATCGACTTAAAAGAAGCTGACGAGATCATGAAATTGATAGGGCAGCTTAAGGATAAATAACGCTACATACCTATGGCCTGGTGGCAATATCTGTTATTGGTTAACGTATACCTGGTATTATTTTACGGGTTCTACGTGGTATTGCTTCGCACCGAGACCTTCTTTAATCTTAACCGGGGTTACCTGGTAGCATGCTCGCTGTTGTCCTTCGTCATCCCACTAATACATTACGAGTGGATCAGCAATCTCTTCATCACCCAAAGGGTACAGCATACCATATCTGTCTATGCACGGCCAATTGAAGTTTATCAGCTTAGGCCAATTCAACAGCATGATATTACTATTGGTAAGCTGATCTTCGTCGTTTATGCGGCAGGTGCCGCAGTATTATTGCTGCGACTAGCAGGGCAACTGATATCGCTCAGGCGCATCATTAACGAACCGGGCGAAACAGGAGCTTTCTCATTTTTCAAGAGCATAAGAATAGGTAATGCCCTCGAAAATCAGGATGTAATAGTTGAACATGAGAAAGTTCATGCTTCGCAGTGGCACTCGGCCGATGTAATGCTAATCGAAGCGATCGCCATCATCAATTGGTTTAATCCAATTGTGTATTTATACAAACTAAGCATCCGACATATCCACGAATATATTGCCGACAGACAAGCCTTAAAAAACGGAACGACCAAAACCGAATATGCCTTGCTTTTATTAAGCCAGACATTGAAGGCGCCATCGCATCAACTGGTAACTCCATTCAATAATCACAGTTTGCTCAAAAGGCGAATCATGATGCTGCAAAAAAATAGGTCCAGGTATAGAGCATTGGTGAAATACGGCCTTTCGGCCCCCTTGTTTCTGTTAATGCTCGTGCTTTCCTCCGCGGCGGTTATCAAGAACCATACGGTAAGATTTTTCAACAACAAGGCCGAGGAAGTTATGATGTCGCCGGCACCCGCGATAAGCCTGATTCAGTCGAAGTCGACAGTTATTGCTGCAAAACCTCAAGAAACCAAAGTGATGACGGAAGTGCAGCAAAAAGAAAAGAACGAGCGTTTTACCAACCTGGGATCGAAACAAAATAAAAGTTTTTCAAGCGATCCGGTTTTTATTACCGCAGAGCAGGAACCATCATTCAAAGGCGGAATGGTGGGTTTTTACAAGTTCCTGGCCGCCAACCTGCGGTATCCACCTGCCATGATGAGCCACGACATAGCTGGCAGGGTAATTATAGAGATGACCGTTGAGAAGAATGGCTCGCTTAGTGATTTTAAGTCGTTACAGGATATTGGATTTGGATCTGCCGAAGAAGCTATCCGTGTTCTCAAATTATCGCCAAAATGGACACCAGGTTATCAAGATG
>JAICXZ010000379.1 GCA_025934475.1 Mucilaginibacter sp.
AGGCAATGATATTCTTTGGTCACCATCACAATTGCCTTCTTTACGGAGCTTGGGTTGACTTTAACCAACGCACCTTCGGGCAGTAAATGAGTTAGCTTTTGTCCCAATGATTCGTCGCCATGTTGGTTGGTTACTTCCAGTCGCATGAAAAACAGGTTCTCGCCTTTGTCCACGTGCTCGTGCATCGATACGATGTTAAAATTCTCACTGGCGAGCAGTCCCGATATTTTTGCAACCAGCCCTACCTGGTCGGTGCATTGTATTACAATTACCATACGGCTCCAAATAAAGAAAAATAATTGCAATTGATTGTATGAAACTGAGATTTGAGGATATGAGTGATTAACGACGGATTCCCCTGGCTACCACAAACTCGGCAGGTACCTCGTAACCCTCACCTTTTTTGTAAGCCCTGATCGATTCCAAATAGGCATCATGCGCTTCTTCTTTAACCACATCGCTGAATTTATTATAGGCTAATGCAGCGGGTCCACCGTCAAAAGCAGCGCCAAGCGCTTCCCTGGCATTTCTGTATACAAGTAAAGGGTTAATTCGTTTTGTTACAACATCTTCGAATCCTGCTTCTTTGAAATGCAACTCAAGCATATCGGTATTGCCAAGGTTAAAAAACATAGGGCACACGTCCGAGGCCACGTGCTCCTCGACGATCCCAAATATCTCGGCCCAACCGCAATTGCTTCGTTTTCCCCAAACCGCTGCGATCGCCCGTCCGCCTGGTTTTAATACCCGGTACATTTCGCTCAAAGCTTTAGCTGGGTCCGGCACGTACATAAGTCCCAAAGCGCAAAGCGCCACGTCGAATGACTCGTTCTCAACCCGAAGCTCTTCGGCGTCCATCCGCTCAAAATGCGCCCGGTTTTCACCGTTTTGGGTGGAGATGGCAGAAGCCATCTCCACCATTTTATCAGAAATGTCAGTTCCTGTCAAATAACCATTGGGCTTTACCCTGTTCAGCGCCTCAAAACTTACCAGGCCGGTACCACAGGCTATATCCAATACGTTTTCGCCTGGTTGAAGGTCGGCTAATTCAAGCAACAGATCCTGAGCGGGCTTTAACTGCTGGTGCCAGAAGGCCTCGTAATACTGAGAGGCTTTATCCCAGCCGTATCGTTGTACCCTTCGCTGTAAGGCCGGTTCCATTTTATTGTTGTTTTGAAGAAACGATATAGACTTGCCGCCTGCAATTCTGCCCCCGGCTGAAAACGTCAAGGTAGGGGCTATGTTGATCGGCCTCGTCGAGCATCTTAATAATATCCTCTTCCGGCGCATCACTATCGATCGTAACAGAGTACCTGATCTCAAGATAGCCAGGTGGCACGTCTTGTGGGGCGGTTCCGAATAACGCGCCGTCATCATAATCTGCTTGAATCTCTACTTCAATTCCCGAAACCGGGATGTCCATTGTTGCGGCCCGCATCATATAGCCAATAGCCAGGCAACTGCCAAGCGCAGCACGACCGAACACACCTGGTGTAGGCCCTGAAGCATTGCCTCCGGCTTGTTCCGGCATGTCGGCTGTTAGGGTCCAGATTCCTTCTTTTATCTCGCAGGTGAGCCCGTTTTTTATAGCCGCTTTTGAGATACCTGTTCCCAGTCCAAAAGCCGGTCGTTGCGCAAGGGTTTTGGAAACGCGAGAAAAGCCTGATTTGATTTTTTCTTGCTCGTGCATCACGGTTTTAATGCTTTTGTGGTCAATTATTTACCTATATAAAATTAACCATATCGGGCATTAAATACAATAGAATTTATGGCTGAAAACCCAGCTGCAGAAAGTTTTGCAAACGCATCCGGTCATCCAAGAGTGGGAGAAAATGGAGGTAAAATACTGTTGAAAACTTTTTGGTGGTAAAAAATGGGAATTTGTGGGAAAAATGGAAAAAGTAATTTACTTTTACTCTACAATAATGCCGTAGTGTAAGCATGGCCCATTTTTTAGGCGAATTTGAATGTAAACTGGATGTCAAGGGCAGGATGATGATCCCCCAGGGCCTCAAAAAGCAGCTTCCTGAAGCTGACAAGGAGGGTCTTGTGATCAATCGTGGCTTTGAGAGGCATCTGGTTATTTACACGCGTAAGGAGTGGGAAAAGATTGTAGAAGATTTGAGTAAGCTGAATTCATACGAGAAGAAAACACGCGAGTTTATTCGCTATTTCACCCGTGGCGCGTCTGAGTTGACGCTGGATGCTGCGGGGCGTGTGCTTTTGCCAAAGAATCTCACCGAATATGCTGGCATTAAAACCGATGTGGTTTTAGCTTGTCAGTTTAATAAAATAGAAGTGTGGGCGCAGGATGCCTACGATGCACAGCTTGACGACGAACCCGAAAACTTTGCCAATCTGGCCGAGGAGGTGATGGGTGGAAGGAGGCCTGCCGATGAGTAGTTACCATACGCCCGTGATGTTGAAGGAGTGTTTAGATGGGTTGAATATCCGGCCTGATGGTACCTATGTCGATGTGACTTTTGGCGGCGGCGGCCATTCCAGGGCCATCATGAAAAGGCTGGGTAAGAATGGCAGGTTGTTGGCTTTTGATCAGGATGCTGATGCGCAGCAAAACGCGATAGATGACGAGCGTTTTGAATTTATCGATCAAAATTTCCGGTACCTCAAAAATTTCACCCGTTTGCACAACGCTATTCCGGTTGATGGGATACTGGCAGATCTGGGTGTTTCCTCTTATCAATTCGATCAGGCTGAGCGTGGTTTCTCGATCCGTTTCGATGCTGAATTGGATATGAGGATGAATCAGGCTGATAAGCTGACAGCAAAAGAAGTAATTAATACTTACAGCGAGGCTGATCTGCATAGAATCTTCGGCATTTACGGCGAGATACAGAACGCTAAATCGCTGGCAAAAACCATTGTAACTGCTCGTTTGAATGCGCCACTTACTACGGTGGCTGATCTGAAGAACGCCATTGTTGGGTTGATCCCCCGCGGTAAGGAGAATAAATATTTGGCGCAGGTGTTCCAGGCTCTGCGCATCGAGGTTAACCAGGAGCTGGAGGCGTTGAAGGATTTTCTGATCCAATCGGCCGAAGTGCTGGTAAGTGGTGGCAGGCTGGTAGTAATGTCATACCACTCGCTTGAAGACAGGCTAGTGAAGAGTTTCATCGCCAAAGGCAAATTTAGCGGCGAGGTGGAGAAGGATATTTATGGTAATGATCAAAAACCTTTTGAGGCGGTAAGTCGCGGCGCGATTACGGCATCGGAAGAAGAAATAAAAAACAATAACCGGGCACGTAGCGCCAAATTAAGAATAGCTGTAAAGAAATGACGAATCGTTTACGCACAGACATTCAGGAGGAAGAAGCTGAAAAAGAGCTTGTAGTTGAAGAAAAGCAGCCTGCGAAGGACTTTTCTGAAAATGCACTCTGGAAGCTTTTTGCCAAAAATATTAACGCCGAGAAAGCTACCGGCGCACTGCCCTTTTTATTGTTCCTGGTGCTATTAGGTATGATCTATATCTGGAACATGCACTTGGCGGAAAAGACGACGCGCGATATTGATAAAACACAAAAAGAAGTAAAAGAGCTAAGCTGGGATTATAAAACCACCAAAGCTGATCTGGCTTATAAAAGCACCTTGTCGGAAGTTGCCAAAAGGGTGGACACGCTTGGGGTAAAAGAGTCAATCGATCCGCCGCAGAAATTGAAAGCAGAGGAGGGTAAGGATGAGCATTAGGACCAATATATTGATGCGTGTGTATATCGCATTTGGGCTGATCCTGTTGTTTGCCGGGGCGGTGGTTGTGCAGCTTTGCCGAGTTCAGTTTGTGCAGGGGAAAAAGTGGCGGGCGATGTCGACATCGATGACTACTGAATACCAGAATGTGGAAGCTGCTCGCGGTAATATTTTTGCCAACGATGGTAGCCTGCTTGCCACCTCGGTGCCTGAGTATGAGTTGCATATGGATATGCTGGCCGGTGGTATTGCCGACGATAGAATATTTAATGAAAAGGTTGACTCGCTGGCGTCGAGCTTATCGCATTTTTTTGGCGACCGCTCAACTCACGAATATCTCCAAATGCTGCGCGAAGCGCGTCGCGACAGCGACCGTTACCAGATGATTCACAGGAAGGTAACTTATCAGCAGCTGAAGCAGGTGCGTAAGTTTCCGATTTTCAGTCTGGGTAAGTATAAAGGCGGATTGATCATCGTGGAGCAGAACAAGCGCATACTGCCTTTCCGCGACCTTGCTGCGCGAACCATTGGCTACAAAAATTACAACGCAGTTGACGCTGCCGGAAATGCTAAACCTGTAACTGTTGGTTTGGAAGGGGCCTACGCCGATTATATCAATGGCGAAAATGGCAAGCGCCTGATGCAACGCATACCCGGAGGCGCCTGGATGCCGGTAAACGGTGGTGAAGAAGAAATCTCGCCCAAGGAAGGTGCCGATATTATTTCAACACTGGATGTGAATTTGCAGGATGTGGCGCAGGCAGCTTTGAAGAAAGAAATGATCACCAGTCAGGCTGATCATGGTTGTGTGGCGCTGATGGAAGTTGC
>JAICXZ010000149.1 GCA_025934475.1 Mucilaginibacter sp.
CCGGTCATAACGATTGTAAAAATTTTAGTACCGCGTCCCGATCAGATTTTGATAAATGAGAATAATAAGCCTTGGATTGCGCCGCCTCGCCCCCGTGCCACATAATAGCTTCAACCATAGTACGCGCACGGCCATCGTGCAGGTAATAACCCGGATTATTTACGGTAGTATATAATCCAAGTCCCCAGAGCGGCGCGGTGCGCCAGCTTTGACCATCGGCTAAAAAGTCAGGACGGTTATCTGCAAGACCAGGTCCCATATTATGTACCAGCAAATCGGAATAGGGATGAATCACCTGGTTCGACACCGCCGGGAAAGCCACATTAACACCCGTTCTCAATGTTTGCTTGTGACAGTTGGCGCATTTGGCCAGGATGAATAACTGTTCTCCCCTCTTAACGGTTGCGTCCGTTACATTACGACGGGCCGGTACGCACAGGGTTTGGGCGTAGAATTTCACATTATTCAGTGTGGTATCCGGCAATTCGGGATCGTCATGCAAACCGTCATATTGTGTTTGGCCATAACTGTTTTCAATCGGTAAAATCCTACTGGTGATACCCATGTCCTGGTTAAAAGCTGTCGCGACTTGTGTTACTATAGAAGCAGTGTTTGCTTTCCAGCCAAAGCGTCCCATTTTTTTGGATTGCGTGGTAACATCCCAAACATAGTTGGCCACACCCTTTATACCATCACCGTTTGCGTCATTTGGATCGGCATTGGCTACAATATCAGCTTCCGGTACAGCTTCTAGCAATCCCAGACCTATCATCGGCGGAGCCAACCGGGGCGAAAGTAAATATGCGCCAGAAATAGGCGTATAAAGATTGGTTAGTGTATAAGTTGGTGTTCTTAATTCGTAAGACTCGCCGTCATCAAAATAAAAAGTTTGGTAGGTGTAGGCAATGTTCACTTTAGCCTCCGGCTGTTTGCCGTAAGCGGCTTTATCCTGCACCTGTAAACCATACCCGGGCGCTGCAACCGCACCCCCATGTTCATCTGAGCCCGGTATGCTAATACGCATCAGCAAAGATGAACGCGCGTCACCCGCCGTGGGCAGACCGATACCATCATTATGATGACAGGACTCACATGAAGTATTATTGTAAAGCGGCCCCAAACCGCTGTGTATCGGCGCGGGAGCGGTAACAAATGTTTGGCTGAATACTAAATCGCCCATCTCATGAATGTGCTCATCATAAGCAGATAATGAGGGGAAAGCGTTTTGAAAAGCTTTCGACGTAGCGTCGAATACCGTGACGTAACCGCCAGAGAGCTGGTCGTCATAGCCGATTTCAGGGAAAACTGCCGATTTCTGGCAGCGCACCAGTACTACGACGAGAAGCATTAATGCTCCGATTATGGCAAACTTTTTCAATTTGGGTTTAGTCTTTAATGTTCGTTTGGATAAATGTGGTCAGATCGCCTTCCAGCGTTGCCTGCAAAGTTGTGATCGCATTTTGCACGGTCTTGATCTGGTTCTGCTGCGTATAGATCGCCTGCTCGTAAGTAGTCGTTATGATGCTGAACGATGCTATCGCCGCGTTTATCTGGGATTGGATCTTATTATCGAGCGAAGCATTTTTTGAAGCCACCAGCTCGCTCAGGCTATGCCCGCTAGTGCCGTTATACTGCGATTTATAGGCATTGAGCACCCCGGTAATATTGTTCCTAAAATCGTTAACTGAATTGTGCGAAAAGGAAGATTCGTCTAATGTCGAATCTTTGGCAGCAAGAGGGGTTTGCATTTTTTCGTTTGCAACCTCGTTACAAATATCGGCCATGGAGCCAACCAGTGCCAGGAATACCGCCTGCCGTGTTTCGAACCTGGTACTGCCTTTGCCGGCGTTCACAATCTGTAATGTAAAGTTGCCCGACTGACTTGGGTGCCAGCTGTTGCGCAATTCTGTGGTAGTATTATAAAGGCTTTGGGTTAATGATGCCAGGTAGACCTTGTCGCGGTCGGTGATATTGGCCGCCTTTTGCGTGCCGCCAACGCCAAAGATCACATATTCAATTGCGTGAAAACCCTTCAGCGTTGTGCCAAGCTGATCAACGTCCGAAACTTGTAATGGATTGCTGCTTGAAAGCAAGGCGTCAAGGTCGGCTTTATTTACCGGCCAGTCATCCATGGTAGGATCGTAATCGAAATCCTCAACCGGTCCAAACAAAAATCCTTCGCACGATTCCCAGGCAGCCCGGGTATTTTTCCACGCAGCGCGGATCGCTGCCAGATTAGCGTCAGTCGGGTTGGCGTTGAAAGTGACAACGGCGTTATTCATGATAAGCGCTTTTGCCTGTATGTCCCGGTAATCTGGATTTACCAAAACATTTGCGAAATCGTTCAGCACATTTTGCTCTAATGTTGCCTGGGCCGTGGCGTTGCCGTTACTACTCGTCGAGTCTTTTTTACAGCCCAAAGCGGTGGCTAATACCAGCATTGCTGATATGATATAAATGTTTTTCATAGGTAGATTTAGCTTAGATGGATGACGATGTTTCCAGAGACGATTTCTGTTTTATATTTCGTTAACGGACGTTCGGCCGGGCCCTGTGTTACTTCGCCTTCTTTGTCAAAGGTGCTGCCGTGCAGGTTGCATTTAAATCCGTTGCCTATCGACATTAATTGGTTGTCGGCATGGGTGCATCGGAGCAGCAGGGCGGTGTAGCTACCGTTGCTTTCCTTACGCAGCGCAATGTTATAGAAGAGGTGTTGAGGTTGTATCACCTGGAAATCGGTTTGCGCAAACAGTGATTCCGGGACCATCACTTTATTGGCATTAACGGCTGTTTTGTATACAGGCACCGTAGCGCACGACGATAGTGATCCGATAAGCATCCCTGCTCCCATAGCCATACAGGCGATACATGATTGTTTTAGAAAGTCTCTCCTATCCATTTTTTTAAAATGATAATGCTACACCTAAATTAACAAGGTTATAGTTTTGCTGATATGGTTGAGCAACCGGGTTAGGGTTGATGATCAGATCAGGATTTTGAGCACCAGTATGTACAATACGCACATCGGCTTTTATTGCCACGTTCCTGATCGGCAAATAAGTAAAACCAGCAACCACGTGATTTTGATTTAATGTACCGTCAATTACACCGTTCGATGGGATTGACGCGTTAACGTCAAATTTTTCATCGCGAACAAAAACAACGAATTGTTTATCGTGGTTGCTGCGGAAGCTATGGAGCAAATCATAGCCAACTTCCAAATAAGCGCCATATTCAGTTTTGGGTGTATTATTGGCGTATGCAGTATTGATCTTACCTGCATCAGGTATTGATATAATAGTACCCAGTGCCCGTACCTGGAAGCCGTTGTTGACGTACTGAACATCAGCCTCGCCAATGGCAACCGGTGTACCGAAAGTACCCGAAGTTACTCCGAGGCTATCAGCCTTAAGCTTATTTACACCAACTGTACCACCATAATAACCTGATACCTGGAATTTAAAATTACCGGGGTTATATTGAAGGGCAGCCGTAAGTGCAAGGTTATTAGCCGATGCGTTACGTCCTTCAAAACGACCCTCACGGATGCCCGAACCGTGCTCGAACATTGCCGAACTCAATCCATTCACCAAACCTACGCTGTAGTTCAACGGGATTGCATTGGAGCTTCCATAGAAACCAACGCCAAGTTCGCGCCATGTAGATGGAAGGATGAATGTCTCCACATAGTTACGCTCGTTGCCATTAAAGGTGTTTGGCAGGTGGTTCTCGTTCAGGATACCAATACGAGGCAGGAACAAACCGGCAACAATGTATTGATTGGCATTGAGGTTAAATTTCAGGTAGGCCTGCTCAACGGCCACTTCGCCGCCATTTTCGCCGCCAGAAACTTTTGCGTCCTCTACTTCCAACTCTGAGAAGAAGGAGATTCTGTCATTGAATTTATGCCCGGTAAACAACACGAAACGCTCAAGGTCCAGCTTCGAGGTTTGGCTTGCCGAATTGCGCTGGTAAAAGACGTTGCCGTAGCCGCCGATGGTGGTACTGCCGGTCTTTGACTGATTATTGTTTAATGAATCTTCTGAAGTAGTAGTTTTTTGCGCAAAAGCACCTGCTGAGATTAACGTTAGAAAAGAAAATAGTGTAAAAGTTGTGATCTTCATTTTGTATAGCTTGATGTGGCAAAAGTAATAGCTTATTAAGACTAAGTCCAAATAAAGTTTAAAATAATTCTAAACAAGCATATAGAACCCTATATATCAAACTTATACGTGGTCAAGAAAACAAGAAAAAGCTCGATTTAATCTCTCCAGAGGTATGGAAAGAGCAGCAGAGAAGTAGCAATGACAATGACGTTAATGGCGCAGAGTACGCCAATATTGCCATAGTCGGCGCCGCGTTCGAGGCCATCCATGGCGTTTTTACTCAGGCGGATCAATACCAGGATAACCGGAATAACAACCGGAAAACTAAGGATGGCCATCAGCGTGCCATTATTGCCAGCCTTTGAGGCGATGGCAGATATCATGGTAAAAATAGTGGAGAAACTGATACTCCCCAGCAGAACCGCAATAAAGTAAAACAAAGGATCGCCGATGGTATTGGTGAAGAAAACCATGTATACCAATAATGCCAGCAGGCTTAGCAGCGACATCAGTAGCGCATTATAAATGGTCTTTGATAAAATAATTGCCTGCGGACTTGCGATGGAATAGTAATACAACAGCCTGCCCCTGCTTTCCTGCAAAAAGCTTTTGGCGATAGCGTTTACTGAAGCAAACAGCATAATGATCCAGAAAAGCACATTCCAGACAATCGGATACCCACTGCTTCCGGTAAAGCCGGGCGTAAGATTGAACGAGATGTAACAAACAAACACCGTAGACACCACATAAAGCAAAACCCCGTTAAAGGCGTACTTAGAACGCCATTCGAGCAGAATCTCTTTTTTTAGCAGGTACCAGGTTTGGTTGAATAGTCCCATTGAGTGCAAAGATACTTTTGTGAGGCGAAAGGTCAAAGGTCAACGGTGAAAGGTCAAAGGATAAAGGCGAAAGGTTGACTTGTGGATCATAGTTCATGGTTCATGGCTAATGATAGCATCCGCGATTTACTATTGCCCCATGAACACGAATATTGCTTTCAAAACAAAAACAGCTAAGCTGCATATTTCGATACACTAAGGCATTCAAAAGCTGCGTTTGAAGCATCTTCAGAGCATTTCGGCCGGCGAACAAGCTTTAAAACCCATGTTCACGAAAATAGGGGGTTTTGCATCGATTTGGCGTTTTTTAATTTTTGGATCGATTGTTTATCAATTATTTATAAAAAAATAGAGGGTTGCGGACGCGCGTGTGTGAACACATAGTGTATCGAGATCGAAGCTGAAAGCAGAAAGCCAAAAGACCAAAGCTTTTTGCTTTTCGCTTTCAGCTTTCTGCTCTATACCGTATTTTTATCCCATGACCACCATCTTCCATCCCACTCCCATCGGCGTTGCCAGGATACGTGAAGAGGATGGATTTATCTCGTCTATCAAGGTGATGGATCATGCTACGGATGAAAGTGAACCGGCTACCCCATTGCTTTTGGAGGCGGCAAAACAACTCGACGAATATTTTGCCGGGGCACGCCAAACATTTGATTTCCCCATCAAACAACATGGGTCAGGGTTTCAGCAGGAAGTTTGGCAGTGCCTTTTAAAAATCGATTACGGCAAAACCATCAGCTATCTGCAGGAATCGAAGATGATGAACAATCCGCTGGCTATCCGGGCCATCGCGGCGGCAAATGGTAAAAACGACCTGGCTATCGTTGTTCCCTGCCACCGGGTGATCGGTTCAGACGGAAGCCTTACAGGTTATGCAGGAGGACTGTGGCGAAAAAAATGGCTGCTGGAACACGAAGCCAGGGTATTGGGTGTGGGGCAAACCAGCCTTTTTTGATTAGCCTATCCTATTTTCTGGTAAATATTAGCTCTCGAATTAACGACTCTGAACTTGGCTTTCATGTCCTGGAAACGGATTGTTTCTTTAGTACCCAGGCACAAAAAACCATCTGGGGCCAGACTGTTATAGAACAGTGTCAATATTTTTTCCTGCAGCGAAGCTTCAAAATAGATGAACACGTTTCGGCAACTGATCAGCTGAAACTCATTGAAGACGCCGTCGTTAATCAGGTTGTGGATCGAAAACAGCGTATTTTGCCTGAAAGGCGCCTGCAAACTTGCCGAATCATTCATCACGATAAAATGATCGAGCAGACTCCAGGGCAGTTCAGATTGTTTGTAATTCTCTTCATAGGTTTTGAGTTTCCGCAAACTGTAAACTCCTTTCCTGGCTTCATTCAATACTTCGCTATTGATGTCGGTACCGTATAAGAACGACTTGCCGCCAAGTCCGGCATGATTCAACAAAATAGACAATGAATATACTTCTTCGCCCGAAGAGCAACCCGCGCTCCAAACCCTGATATGGTTTAGCCCCGATAAGTGAGGCACTACCTGGGCATGGAGCCCCTTATAGAAGGACGGATCGCGAAACATTTCGGTAACGTTTACCGTCACTTCTTCCAAAAACCATTGAAAAAAACCCGATTCATCGCTCAGCTGCCGGCACAGCTCAATAAAGCTGATCTTTTTGAGCATGATAATGCGTGAAAGACGACGTTTAAGCGAAGCCTTGGAATAGTTTGAAAAATCAAAACCGTGTACTCGGTTTACCAGTTCGGTCAGTTGTGTTAATTGAAGATCGGTGATACCGTGTATCTCACTCATTATGGGTTAGGCGACAAAGTGGATGCAAAGTAAGCAATCGGAACGAGAATTATTCAATCTCGTTCAACGGAATAGGCTTCTTGTATACAGGTCTTTGATAAATGGTGCCCAAAAGCGCCAGTACCGGGCCGGCAATAAGCAACCACCACCCCCATTTAAATTTTATCTGCCGCTCCATAAATTTCTCAAAAGCATGGAACGGAATAAAATTGAACGAGTAATGGATCTTTAAAAGGGAAAGCACATAAAATAGCACGACTAACGCCAACGATATCCACGCAGTGAGTCTTACTAATTTCGGCTGCATAAACACTATCCCGATAATGCCAATAACCGCAACAATCAATACCACGACTCCATAAGGCATGTTGGCTTTATACATATTCCAGTTAACAATATGCAGCGGCCGAAAAAGCGGGCAATAGCTCGCCGCTATCAGCATTACGAAGCCAACAAACGATATGAACGACGAAAGTCTCATTTCTTATCCTGGCTGATCTCCATCTTATCGGCAAAGTGGGCGCAATA
>JAICXZ010000128.1 GCA_025934475.1 Mucilaginibacter sp.
ACAAGTTCCGCGCAGTGGAGTCAATATTGGCGGTTACCGGGCTATGCGTCCCTATCCTGGCTGTATTGGCAATAAAAGAAACTACAGAAAATCCGGACACAAAGGCCTTGTTGAAGAAACTCAAGATCGCCTTTTACATTACCGGTGGTCTTGCATTAATATTGATCATCGCACCAGGCATCCTGCTTAATTTCCGCCCGCACGAACAGGCATCGGGCATTGCAACCTTAGCACAAGCTATGAAAGGCGATAACGGCACGGCGAATGCTGTAGCAAGTGCTATCGTGAAAGACCGTCAAAATCTCGAA
Source organism: Mucilaginibacter sp. (assembly GCA_025934475.1). GTDB lineage: Bacteria > Bacteroidota > Bacteroidia > Sphingobacteriales > Sphingobacteriaceae > Mucilaginibacter. Next base: position 309 of record JAICXZ010000128.1, read on the forward strand.
TTTTGGGATGCGATACGTTCTTTCGTTTTCATAGCACTGGCTTTTGGAGCGCTATGGTTGTTTATCAAAGGCAAGATTAAAGCTCCCGTTTTATACGCTGCGTTCTTTGTATTGATACTTGCTGACTTGTGGCAGGTAGACAAACGTTACCTCAAAGAATCAAATTTTGCTGAAAAAGAGGATGCAGCGCAGGTAGTGAAGCCGCGTGAGGTGGACCAATTTATACAGCGCGATACCGATCCGGATTTCCGCGTAGTTGACCTGACGCAAGCCCCTAAATACGACTTAACAACGCCATTTTTCCATAAAACACTCTGGGGTTACTCGGCTGCGCGTTTGAAACGTATCGAAGAAATATTTGACAACCAATTTTCGAAGAGCTTCAACCAGGACATCCTGGACATGTTTAACGTGAAATACATCATCAATCAGGATCCTAAAACAGGCAACCTTTCCATGGCTCGTAACCAGACCGCTTGTGGCCATGCCTGGTTTGTGAAAGATGTTGAATTTGTAAAGAATGCTGATGAAGAAATGAAAGCTATCAGCGCTTTCTCGCCAAAAGAGAAAGTTATAGTTGATCAGCGATTCAAGAGCTTGATAGAAGGCAAAAACACAGCAACCACACCGACTGATACCATCTATTTGTCGAGCTATTCGCCTGATCATATGGTATACAAGAGCAGCACCGGTGCCAATGCATTAGCCGTCTTTTCAGAAGTTTATTATGATAAGGGCTGGAAGATGTACGTTGATGGCAAAGAACAACCATATTTCCGAGCCGATTATATTTTACGTGCCGCTGTACTTCCGGTAGGTAATCACACCGTTGAGTTCAAATTCCACCCGGCATCATACTATACCGGCGAGGGCATTTCACTCGCCGGCTCAATTCTGTTGGTACTTGCACTCGGCGGCGCGGCGTTTACCGGCTTAAGAAAAAAGGCTGGAGAAACTACTGCAAATGAAGAGCCCATTGAAGCCCATAAGGTGGTTGTGGACACAAAGAAACCGGTAAGTAAGAAAAAGTAATTTAGATTTTTCGTTTTAATACGATAGCGATGGGTTTAAAAACTCATCGCTATTTTTTTTGAACACGATTTAGAGGATTTGAATGATCGGTATGATTTAATTAATCGTTCGTCCTCTTATGCCTCACCCAATACCAGCCCAAATGGAAGGCTATCACGAAGTGATTAAATAAAGTGGGCATTAAACCATAGTATTGCCTCATAATCTTGAAGCGCTCCACCAGGCTCTGCCTATGGCGCTTTTTCGACATGCCGCCTACAAGGTATCTGGCGACATATTGATGGACGTTGACAATCTTTTTGGCCTTTTTAGCAGCCCTCAATATCCAGTCGATGTCTGCGCTCAGGTGATAGCGGCGATCAAAGGGTCCGGTCAGGGAACGTTTAATGTAGATCGCCTGATGGCTTATGCTCATGCCATATTTAAAATCCCGCCAGGTAAAGTTTTCCGGTGCCTGATGCCGGCGCTGCCCAAGACTGCGACCGGATGCATCGATCATCTCGGTTTCGCCATAGTAGATATCGGCATCATTCGCGGTTGCGAAGACTTTAGCTACAGTATCCGCCGCATAAATCTCATCACCCGAATTCATGAACAACACATAATCGCCCGCGGCAACGGTCAACCCTTTATTCATCGCATCATAGATACCTGCATCCTTTTCGCTGATGAACTTTCCCAGCCTATCCCGGTATTTTTTGATGACGTCCAACGTACCATCGGTAGACAGGCCATCAACGATGATATATTCGATATCAGGATAAGTTTGTTCCAGCACCGAAAGCATCGTCCGCTCGATGTCGGCGATGTTATTGTAAACGATGGTTATGACGCTTAATTTAGGCTGAAACATGATATTATTTCTCTGTATCCCTCTGTAAAAACCTCCGTGTCCTTTGTGGTTAAAAAATGAAAACACAGAGAGCACAAAGAATGCACAAAGTTCACGGAGTGTTTAATTGCATTATTTTGTTATAAAGATTAATATGCTTTCCCCCAATCACTCTTTCGGAAAAATCCTCCATTATTGTTTGTCTCGCCGCTTCATCAAGCTTTGCCCGATCAAGACAATTGATCACCCATTCCATACCATCAGCAAAGCTTTCTGACGAACGATACTCAGCCAGGTATCCATTCTGCTGGTGCTTCACCATATCTGGTATACCACCCGTTTTAAACGTTATCACCGGCGTCCCGCACGACAAGCTTTCCATCACGGTATAAGGTAAATTATCCTCCAGCGAAGGGATCAAAAAAGCATCCGCAGCAGCATAACAAAGAGCCAAGCGTTGATCGTCACTTATTGTCCCGAAGAAACTTGTCTTAAAAGGGAATTCCGGCACATCTTCGGTATTTCGGTTACCAAAAACTACCAATTCAACGTCCTTTGCTTTTTCTCCCAGGCGTATCTTCAGCAATTCGAGACTTTCGAGCAAGTAACTTGTACCCTTATGCAGGTCTTTTCTCGAAGGCATAAAACCGCTTAGGAAAATGAATTTGTCAGTCGCAAACGCGGCTTTTTCTTTAGCCGTCTTTTTATCCATCGGTTTAAAAATCGATGTCTCTAATGTGTTGGCAATCTGTTCAACAGGTTTACCCTTCATCAGGCTGCTTTCGCTTACCGATTTTTGCATCCAGGTACTTGGTGCGATGATAGAGAAATTCAGCTTATCATAAGCTTTTTTCTTTTGCAGCCATATTGTGTGCGAATAATCATTTGGAGAAGCATCTTTTAGTAACGGGCAATTACCACACTCATTTTTAAAATGATCACAGGTATAACGCACATGACAGCCGCCCGTGAAGGCATTGCTATCGTGAAAAGTCCATACGACAGGTTTATTTAACTTAGCGATCTCGGCAATATGCTTAGGGTCCAGGAACCCGTGATTGGCCCAGTGAAGGTGAATAATATCAGCTGCCTTTACGTCCGGATGCTTGATCACCGAACGCCCAAACCAGGCAAAGGAGAAAGGGGTTTTCAATGCTTTGAGGTAACGCTTGGCCCATATCCTTTCAAGGATAATCGTAGCAGCTGCCCATCCCTTTTGCAACAAATTTGTGTTGAATTCACCTATCTCGGGGTTTTTGCCGAATTTGTAGTGCACAATTACTTTTGATTCAATACCTTGGTTGTTCAATGCGCGGTTCAGCCTGATGCAGGCCCTGCCCGCTCCGCCGTTACCATCGTAGGTATTTAAATGCACTACTTTCAAGATGCTTCAAAAATACATTTATTCGTAGCAAATCAATTTTACGTGATATGAAAAAACTATACCCTATCCTCATCTTCATTTTTGTCTTTCATTCCCTGGCACGTGCTCAAAGCCAGGAGGTTTATTTTACATCATATCCAACGCTTACACCTGATGGCAAAACAGTGATCTTCAGCTATGAGGGCGACCTTTGGAGAGTAGACATCGGCTCCCCGGTAGCTTCACGGCTCACGGCCATGCAGGGCGAAGAAACCTCGCCACATGTATCACCCGATGGCAAATGGCTGGCATTTTCATCCAATCAATTCGGTAACAACGACGTTTATGTGATGCCGCTGGCTGGTGGCGAGATCAAACAGTTAACCTGGCATGACGCCAACGATCAGGTTGATTCCTGGAGCTGGGATTCTAAATCGATCTACTTTACGTCCAACCGCTACAACAGTTTTAGCGAATACAAGGTAAACATTGATGGCGGCACTCCGACCCGGCTATTCGGCAATTATTTTAACACCATACATGGCGTTGTGGAGTCACCAACCACCGGCGAGCTTTTTTTCAGCAATACCTGGGAAAGCTATATCTTCCCTAACCGCAAGCATTACAAGGGCGCTTACAATCCGGATATTCAGTCGTACAACACAAAAACCAACGCTTATAAGCAATACACCAACTGGATCGGCAAGGATTTCTGGACCACGGTTGATGGCAAAGGCAATATCTATTTTGTGTCCGACGAAGGCAACGGCGAATATAACCTCTACACTTTTGTCAATGGCAAGAAGACTGCCCTGACAGACTTTCCGACATCGATCAAAAGACCTTTTGTGAGCGCCAATGGCGAAAGGGTTGTTTTTGAAAAGGATTATCAAATATTCCTTTACGATGTAACATCCAAACAAACCGGGAAACTGAGCTTCAATATTTACCGCAATGATGTATTACCCAAACAACAGGAATACGACGTGAAAGGTAAAGTTGAGGCTTTCGACGTTTCGCCGGACGGAAAAAAATTAGCTTTCATATCACGGGGCGAACTCTTTGTGAGCGATGTTGAAGGGAAGTTTGTCCGCCAGATCAATAAAGGCAACAGCGAAAGAGCGACAGAAGTAAAATGGCTTCCGGATAATCGTTCGCTGATCTTCAACCAAACTTTGGGCGGTTACTTCAACTGGTATACCATAGCAGCCGACGGTACGGGAACCGAGAAACAGATCACCAGCGATAAGCAAAATAATCGCCTTCTAAATGTTAATAAGGCGCACACCGAAGGCGTTTACTTAAGCGGTAGGCAGGAAATAAGATTGATCGATCTGAAAACGTTGACCAGCAAAACCATCGGTAGAGATGAAGTATGGGGATTTCAGAGCAGCGCGCCCTATATTTCGCCAAAAGGTGGATATGTGATGTACACCGCGCATCGCAATTTTGAGGAAGATATTTTTATATACAACATCAATACCGGTCAAACCCAAAACCTAACTAACAGTGGGGTGTCGGAATCGAATCCTTACTGGTCGCCGGATAGTAAGTACATTTATTTCTCCAGCTCGCGTATTCATCCCGACTATCCATTTGGCTCACAGGATTCGCATATCTATCGGTTGCCGCTTTATAAATTTGAGGACGAGTTTCGGATAGATAAGTTTAACGATCTGTTCAAAGAGGCAAAAAAAGATTCCACTGCCGATAAAGCAAAGGATAAAAAGCCGGCTGATAAAAAGGTTGAGCAGCCAGCGCTAAAACCCGCTGAACGAACTATCGATACCGAATACCTGATGAAACGCCTGGAACGCATCAGCGGCTCATTTGGGATACAGCGTGCGCCGCTGGTTATACAGAAAGGTGATAAAACCCATGTTATTTACCTTTCGAACCAGGACGATGGTAAGTGGGGTATTTATCATACCACGATGCAGCCCTTTGAAGATAATAAAACCGAACGCCTCAGCGGAGACTTCTTTGGCTACGATCTGGAAAGCGCGGGCGAAAAAAACTACATTTTGGCGGGTGGTAACCTGTATACATTAAATCTCGATAATAATAAGCTGGATAAAATCGACGTTGGCTTAAAGTTTGATCGCAACCTAGCCGGCGAATTCAAACAAATGTACGATGAGGCCTGGGCCGGCCTGGAAGAGAACTACTATGATGGTAATTTCCATGGAACCGATTGGAAAAAGATGCACGACCGATATGCAGCTTATCTGCCCTACCTCAATAACCGGGCTGACTTACGATTATTGATTAACGATCTTTTGGGTGAATTAAATTCCTCGCACCAGGGGTTTTCGTCGAACGGTGGCGAAGAAAGCAAAACGCTGCATTATCGTACGATGGAACCCGGTCTTGTGTTTGAAGATAACGACCCTTATAAAGTAAAATCATTATTAAAAACCTCAGCCACCTACCGGTCTGGTGTCGACATTGAAGCAGGTGATCGTTTGAAAGCGATAAATGGAATGTCAGTCGATGAGAAGGTAGACCGCAATTATTATTTCACCAAACCATCACTCGATAGGGAAATGGAGCTCACCTTCGACCGGCAGGGTAAAACTGTAACTGTAAAACTTCATCCCGAATCAAGCGGCGATCTCTCAGGCAACCTTTACGATGACTGGATCGAGAACAACCGGAAAATGGTAACCGAAAAGAGTAAGGGACGCATAGCTTACATATACATGAAAAACATGGGCGGTGAGGCCCTGCAAAATTTCCTTGAGGATATGGTGGATGACGCTTACAAGAAAGACGCGCTCATCCTCGATCTTCGCTATAATACTGGTGGCAATGTACATGACCCTGTGCTGCAATTCCTATCTCAGAAGCCGTATTTGCAATGGCAGTATCGTGGTGGTCAAAAAACACAGCAGCCGAACTTTGCGCCAGCAGCAAAACCGATCATCTTATTGGTCAACGAACAAACCCTGAGCGACGGCGAAATGACTACCGCCGGTTTTAAGGCGCTGAAACTGGGCAAGGTCGTCGGTACTGAAACCTATCGCTGGATCATCTTTACAAGCGGCAAGGGGCTGGTTGATGGCTCTTTCTACCGCATACCGGCATGGGGCTGTTTTACGCTGGACGGTAATGATATCGAAAAAACCGGGGTAGCGCCGGATATTTATGTTAAAACAGGATTTGCCGATCGTCTTGAAGGTAAGGATCCACAATTGGATAAGGCAATTGACGAGATCATGAAAGATTTAAAATAACGGGCAAAACTCCGCGACCTCTGTGAATCTCTTTGTGCTCTCTGTGGTAAAAATTAAACCACAAAGGGCACAGAGATTTTTCACAGAGGAGCACAGAGACATTCTCTTAATATTTTTCTTTTCTTTGCACCCTAATGGCAAACGAACTAACTGACAAGGCATTCTGGGTCAATTACTGGGAATCAAAAAAGGGTCTGGCATTTAAAGTGCCGGGTAACTATACCTTTCATAAGCTGATAAAAAATATCGTCGATGAGAAGCATCCGGCGACAGCTGTGGAACTGGGTGGCTTTCCGGGCTATTATGCCATCTTTCTCAAAAAATACTTTGGGCTCAAAACCACGCTCTTTGATTACTATGTTCATCCCAAAGTATTGAACGAAGTACTTGCTGCCAATGAGCTAACAGACAAAGACATCGACGTACTCGAAGGCGATCTTTTCAATTATCAGCCTAAAGAGCAATATGACCTGGTGCTTTCATGCGGATTGATCGAACACTTTAATGACACAAAAGATGTTATTGCCCGTCACCTTCCATTTCTAAAGCCCGGAGGCACGCTCCTTATCACATTGCCTAATTTTACCGGAGTAAATGGCTGGGTGCAACGTAAGTACGACATGAGCAATTACGAGAAGCACAATATTAGCAGTATGTATCCTGCAGCACTTGCGCAATATTGCAGGGAGCTCGGCCTAAAGGATATCACTGCAGCTTATTATGGCAAATTCTCTGTCTGGCTCGAAAATCGCGATGAGCAAAGCAGCATTACAAAAGCATTCCTGAAAACGATTTGGTTTGCAGGAAAGATAGTTACGAAAATTGTCCCTGTTGAATCGCGAATATTTTCTCCTTATATTGTTCTCCGAGCAATATACTAAACTATGGCCTGGGCCTGGGGAATATCCCCTTATCGCAAAGTAACTATACCCCTCGGGGAC
>JAICXZ010000269.1 GCA_025934475.1 Mucilaginibacter sp.
CTCTGGCCAGTTGCGGCCGAGCTCGATCCGTCTGCCGCTGCAGCGAGCACACTGGCGGCCGATCCCCGTTGCACCGACGTTCCCATTGTCTAGTCCAGCCCACCGTAGCGAATACGGGGGTCGATGACGCGGTAGGCGATATCGACGACGAGATTGATCGCAACGTAGGCGACGGCAATGAAGAGGATCATCCCCTGGACCAAAGGAAAATCTTTTCGCAGGAATTTGAGTTGTATTTTCCATGATCAAATCAGCGTGACTTTCCCGTTCAAATCCTATCTTCGCGCCATAAATTTTTTAAACAATATGGCTACAACCAAGCTTACAATAAACAATAATGGATCGGTAAAAATCGACGGTGATTTTGAAATCGTCGACATGGAGGGTAACGCCTTCGGCTTGCAGGGAAGAACTATCGTATCAATCTGCCGCTGCGGCATGTCGCAAAATAAACCATTCTGCGACGGCTCGCATAAGGGGCATTTTGAACATGAAGCTAAAGCTTTTGATTTGCCACCGAAGAAAGTTTAAAGCAGAAAGCTGAAAGTCCAAAGCTGAAAGCCGAAAGTCCAAAACTTAAAGTCCAAAGGTTAATTGTTCTGACAAAAGAGAATGGCGGCCAATATTGACCGCCCTTCTTGCATCTATGTGTATCACATTGTTCCGCCCGGCCGATTGTACTGAAGCATCATAGAAATCTTCCCATCTTTGTTAAATCCCCATACCTCCTGCAAATTGTTCACTACATGTTTGCCGTCTTGATCAGTAAAATCTTCGCTTCCCCAAACGCACACAAAATTGTCGCCCTTGTCGCTTTTTAAGTTTACCCACGCGTCAATTGAAACCTTCAGGTTTTTCAGCGATCCCCTATATGCCTTAACACCGGCCAGGTTGGCTTGTATGCCTTTTACAGTTTGACCATTGGCCATTGTCATCGAAACAGTATCGGCAAACCACGCCAGGTGCCTGTCAAGCGCATTATCTTCATAATCCTTCCATAGGGTTAAAACTCTGGTACCCAATGATTCATCCGCAATCGTAAATTTGGATGAGTAGTTGGCTTTGTAAGGAGCACTGTTTTGCGCATGGCAAATTCCCACCCAGGAAACAGCCACACAAATCATCATGATAAGCCTTTTCATTTTGTTTGGTTTAATGGTTTATAACAGTTTTGTTACATTAAATATATAATATAAATATCTAATATTCAAAATATTATATGGTTTATTTTCGAATCAACAAACAATACCGCCTTGCATATGTTCCGTATTGAACGTTCCTGATTATTTTAGCTACTTTAGCCGCTACATGATATCTATTAATTCGAAATTACCCCAGGCCGGCACGACTATTTTTACCGTTATGTCGGCGCTAGCGGCTGAGGTTGGCGCTATTAATCTATCGCAAGGCTTTCCAGATTATGAAACCTCGCCGGAACTGATCGAACTAGTGAACCAGGCCATGAGAAAGGGCTATAATCAGTACGCCCCAATGGCCGGCTATCTGCCATTACGCGAGGAGATCAGCAAAAAAACAGAAAAACTTTACGGTGCTTACTATAACCCCGATACGGAAATTACCGTAACGGCTGGCGGCACGCAAGCTATTTACACGGCTATAACAACCGTGATTAATCCAAATGACGAGGTTATTGTATTTGAGCCTGCTTTCGATTGCTATGCACCAGCAATAAAGGTTGCCGGAGGAATGGTGAGATCGCTGGAACTGGAACCACCTGATTACCGCATCAAGTGGGACATGGTGAAAAAGCTGATCTCCAACCGCACCAGGATGATCATCCTTAATTCGCCGCACAATCCAACGGCAACCATCCTGCAAAAAGAGGACATAGACGCGCTCCAGGACATCGTTAAGAACAGGGACATTTTCATTTTAAGTGATGAGGTGTACGAACACCTGATCTATGATGGAAATATCCACCATAGTATGGCCCGTTATCCTGACCTGGCTGCACGGAGTTTTATCATTGCATCATTCGGTAAGCCGTTTCATGCCACCGGTTGGAAAGTTGGATATTGTATGGCTCCTGCCCCATTGATGAGCGAGTTCAGAAAGATACACCAGTTCCTGGTATTCTGTGTCAACTTGCCGATACAAGTGGCTATATCTTCCTACCTGAAAAATGAGGAACATTATCTCGGCTTGTCAGAGTTTTTTCGTGAAAAGAGAGACTATTTCAGAAAAGGATTGGAAAGCACACGTTTCGAGATGCTGCCTTGCTCCGGGTCCTATTTTCAGTCGGTGCGATATGGACGGATCAGTGACGAAAAGGATTTGCAGTTAGCGATGCGTCTCACAAAAGATTTCGGTGTTGCGGTGATACCGGTTTCGGCGTTTTATGGCAAAGGCACTGACCATCATGTGTTAAGATTTTGTTTCGCCAAAAAACAAGAAACTTTGGATAAAGCCGTTGACAGATTAATAAAAGTGTAACTTTGAGTAATTTTATTTAACCATAAGTAAACCCTAGTGCGTATGGACAACCTCAAGATTAGCCTTTTTCAAGGATATTTATTTTGGGAGAATATTGACAAAAATCTTCAAAACATAGGTCTTCGCCTCAGCGGCGGCATTCGCGAAAAGACTGATCTGATTATTTTGCCTGAGATGTTTTCGACCGGATTCACGATGAATGCCGGACCTTTAGCAGAGCCGATGAACGGCAAAACAATGCACTGGATGCATAAAATTGCTAAGCAATTTGATTGCGCAGTAACCGGTAGCATCATTATTACTGAAGGTGGCAAATATTACAACCGTCTCATTTGGATGAATGCCGACGGCACCTATAGTTATTACGACAAACGCCACCTGTTCACATTGGCCAAAGAGCAAAATGTTTACACTGCGGGCACAAAGAAACTCATAGTAGAGTTGAAAGGCTGGAAAATATTCCCGGTTGTTTGTTACGATCTCCGCTTTCCTGTTTGGCTGCGCAACGTACATGGCTCATATGACCTTTTGATTGTTGTTGCCAACTGGCCCGAGCGCCGGGCACTGCATTGGCGTACCCTCCTGCCCGCCCGCGCGGTTGAAAATCAGTCGTATGTAGTTGGGTTGAACCGGGTTGGTCATGATGGCAACGAGATTTATCACTCGGGGGATTCAACCTGTATTAGTCCAAATGGACATGTGATCTACTACAAACGCGATGAAGAGGATGTGTATACGCTTTCGATCATCGGCGATGAAGTTGAAAAAACACGCCGTACGTTACCATTCCTGAAGGATGAGGATGATTTCCAGATCATTATCTGAGTTTTTGCGGTATTGATTAGAGTAAATGGCATAGTTTTTTACTTTTGCAGTAATTCACTATTTCAGTTTTATTCTATTTGATACCCATGAGGTCTGCCTTTCTCGCACTACTCGCAATTTTTGCGTTTACTGTCCCATCTTCAGCACAAAAAAAGAAAAATGATTACGCCGCATTGGTCAACCCGTTCATCGGTACGGGCGGCCACGGGCACACCTATCCGGGGGCGGTAGTTCCGTTTGGGATGGTGCAGTTGAGTCCCGATACCCGTTTAGGTACGTGGGACGGCTGCTCGGGTTATTACTTTGCCGACACTGTGGTTTACGGCTTTTCGCATACCCATTTAAGCGGCACAGGGATACCCGACTATTGCGATGTCCTTTTTATGCCAACAATCGGCCAGCCGCAATTCAAAAACAGCGACTACATGTCGGGTTTCAAAAAGAAGAACGAATCGGCATCACCCGGATACTATAAAACCAAACTTGATAAGTATAATATAGGCGTCGAACTAACCGCTACCAAACGCGTTGGCGTGCATCGTTATGACTATCCGAGTACCAGCGAGGCCAACATTATCATCGACCTGCAGCACCGTGACGAAGTACTTGATTCCTGGATCGAAGTGGTAAATGATCATGAGATTAGGGGTTTTCGCCGGTCAAAATCGTGGGCACAGGATCAATACGTTTATTTCTACGCCAAATTTTCCAAATCATTCAAATCTTATGGCATGGCGCTAAACGACCAGTTGCAACAAGGTCAAAACAAGGTACAGGGTAAGAATGTAAAAATGTACCTCCAGTTTGATAACCCGGGTGAGCTGGTATCAAAGGTTGGTATCTCGTCTGTAAGTCCTGAGGGCGCCCTTAACAACCTCGATACTGAGGTGCCCGACTTCGACTTTAAAAAAGTCCAGAAAGCTGCCCGCGCCGAATGGAACAACGAGCTGAACAAAATACAGGTTGAAGGCGGAGCTCCGCAATTATCAACCGCTCAAAATCCTAATCAATATCAAAACAATGGTTACAATTCAAGAGCATATAGCCGGCCTCAGCAACAAAAACAGCAAAAGGCGATAGATGGGTCAAAAATTAAACAGACCACCTTTTATACAGCGCTTTACCATTGTATGATGGCGCCAAACGTTTACAGTGATGTAGATGGTCAGTATCGCGGCTTCGATCAAAAAATCCATAAGGCCGAGGGCTTCGATTATTATACGGTATTCTCATTGTGGGATACCTATAGAGCCGAGGATCCGCTGTTTACCATTATCGATCATAAACGCACTGTTGATTTCATCAAAAGCTTTTTGGCGATGTATGAGCAGGGAGGTTTATTGCCTATATGGCCGCTGGCTTCGAGCGAAACTTATTGCATGGTGGGTAATCACTCTATCCCGGTAATAGTAGATGCCTATGCCAAAGGTATTCGCGGTTTTGATGCAGAAGAAGCATTTACGGCGATGAAAGCCGCAGTAAACCGTAATCAATTTGGATTGGATAGTTATCGTAAAAATGGCGTGGTATTAGCAGATGACGAACATGAATCGGTTTCAAAAACTTTGGATTACGCCTATGACGACTGGTGCATAGCCCAAATGGCAAAAATGCTGAACAAACCTCAGGACTATGCCGAATTCATCAAAAGAGCTCAATACTGGAAAAATTTATTTAACGACCAAAATACTTTTGTGCAGGCTAAGGTGAATGGTGGCTGGAATACGCCGTTCGATCCAACAGAGATCGACAATAACTTTACGGAAGGCAATGCCTGGCAGTATTCGTTTTGTGCTCCCCAGGATGTTGAGGGGCTGATTGCACGCATGGGCGGCAGAGATAAATTTGAAGCCAAACTCGATCAATTGTTCACTACCGATTCCAAACTGACAGGCAAGGATATACCTGATGTTGCAGGGTTGATTGGCCAGTATGCTCACGGTAACGAGCCGAGCCATCATATTGCCTATCTGTACAATTTCACTAACTCGCCTGAAAAAACACAGTCGTGGATCAACCGTATTTTGAAGGAAGAATACAGCGCCCAGCCTGATGGCCTTGCTGGCAATGAAGATTGCGGGCAGATGTCGGCGTGGTATGTGATGAGCTGCCTTGGTGTTTATACAATCCAGCCTGGTCAAACCCAATACATGGTTGGCTTGCCTCAGTTCGAAAAGATCAC
>JAICXZ010000763.1 GCA_025934475.1 Mucilaginibacter sp.
GAATTTGTTTGGCCGAAAAATTCCGGGTCATGTTTTCGGGAGTCGCCTTCAATAGTTTTGGCGGGGTGCGGTCTTTCGGACCTCCCTGGGGCTTCTGCATCGCCGCGCAGCCAAAAAGGAATAAAACTGTGACAAAAACTGAAAGATTTTTTAAAGAAAAAGCGCCTTTTTTATTTAAGCCCATTTTTAGCCCCTATAAATGATTTTTATCTTTTTATGAAGATTATCATTCGGAATTAAAAATAATCGATTTTAAGCGACGTTTTTAAGCGTTTGATAATCAGTATTTTATGTTTATTTTGAAATATGGACCATCAAAACCGAAATATCAGAGGGTGATACGCCCGAAATGCGTGATGCCTGTCCTAAAGTTCTCGGTTTTATCTTCATCAACTTTTCGCGGGCCTCTTTCGAAAGCGACACGAGCGTGTGATAGTTGAACTCTGGATTGATCTCCTTGTCTTCCATCTTCCGCATCTTTTCTACGATGTCCAATTCCTTCTCAAAATAACTCTCGTATTTGATTTTTATTTCAGCCTGCTCAATAGTTTCTTTATCGTATTGGGCTAGCAGTTCGTCTAATGATGAGCTTGCCTTTCTCAGGTCTTCCAGCTCAACCTGAGGTCTGCTAACCAGGTTGAATATTTTTACGTTTTGCGGCAAACTGGCAGTACCCAACTCTTCTAATAATGGATTGACTTCAGCAGCTTCGATAGAAACGTTTTTGGTAAACGCAACGATCTTGTCCGAATCGGCAACTTTCCGATTTACTTTATCCATCCGCTCATCGCTTATTAATCCCAGTTCGTAACCGATAGGAGTAAGGCGTATGTCAGCGTTATCCTGGCGAAGCAGCAAGCGATGCTCAGCCCTTGACGTAAACATCCGGTAAGGCTCTTCGGTGCCTTTAGTTACGAGGTCGTCGATCAACACGCCGATATAGGACTCGGAACGCTTCATGATCAACTCGTGTTTGTCCTTCACTTTTTGGTGCGCATTGATGCCGGCGATGAAGCCTTGTGACGCCGCTTCCTCATATCCGGTGGTACCATTTATCTGTCCGGCGAAGAAAAGATTGCTTACCAATTTGGTTTCCAAAGTCAGCCCAAGCTGGGTAGGCGGGAAGTAATCGTATTCGATCGCATAGCCAGGTCTGAACATTTTTGCATTTTCAAAACCCGGTATTTGGGTTAAAGCACGGTATTGTACATCCTCTGGAAGTGAGGTGGAAAAGCCGTTGACGTAGATTTCGCAGGTATTCCATCCCTCTGGTTCCACAAATATTTGGTGTCTTTCGCGTTCAGCAAAACGGTTGATTTTATCCTCAATAGAAGGGCAATATCGTGGGCCAAGACCCTTGATTCGGCCGGTGAACATCGGCGATTTTTCGAAGCCTTCCTTTAGTGTCTCATGTACACTTGTGTTGGTGTAAGTGATCCAGCAGCAACGTTGATCGGTCGGCAGTTCTACATCAGTGAAAGAGAAACGGCCACGATTCTCATCGCCCCATTGCTCTTCCATCAGACTGTAATTTAGGGTACGACCATCAACGCGGGGAGGGGTGCCGGTCTTCATCCGACCTGCTTCAAAGCCTAGTTCAACCAATTGTTCTGTTAAGCCGGTAGCAGCTTTTTCACCAGTACGGCCTCCACCAAAGCGCTTTTCTCCAATATGGATAACGCCATTCAGGAAGGTGCCGTTCGTCAGAACAATAGCGTCGCCTTCTATTTCGACTCCTAGAGAGGTGCGCACACCTTTTGCTGTGTTGCCTTTAACGATCAGCCCTGAAACCATATCCTGCCAGAAGTCGACATTCGGCGTTCTTTCCAGTGCCAGGCGCCATTCTTCTGCGAAACGCATACGATCATTTTGTGACCTTGGGCTCCACATAGCTGGGCCTTTCGACAGGTTGAGCATCCTGAATTGGATAGTTGTTTTATCAGCGATGATGCCCGAATAGCCACCCATCGCATCAACCTCCCGCACAATCTGGCCTTTGGCCACACCGCCCATAGCAGGGTTACAGCTCATCTGTGCTATGGTTCCCATATTCATGGTGATCAATAATACAGACGACCCAAGGTTTGCGGCAGCGGCAGCTGCCTCGCATCCCGCGTGCCCCGCACCAACAACTATAACGTCATATTTCTTAAACATTCTTCCTCCATGTTCCACGTGGAACCTATAAGATTTATTTCATTTCACCGATGTTCCACGTGAAACGTACAAAGTTACTTCAATCTCGTAATGTTCCACGTGAAACTTTAAATAATGATACCAGCGCAACAAATGCCCAAACACCTTCCAATATAATAAAAGGGTAGAAGCGAACCATCCACGAGGCATAGCAACATAGACATGCTCCTATAAAATTCATGAAAGTATAAGCCTTGCTACTCGCCGAAAGGCGCTTATTCA
>JAICXZ010000044.1 GCA_025934475.1 Mucilaginibacter sp.
AGCAATTAAAGAATGACGATTAAGGCAATTTTGAGTTATCATTTTATTAATATTGTGCTGAGATGATCACCCCCAGTTCAGTAACAATGCTCATATTGGCCTATCTCTTTGGCTCAATTCCCACTGCAGTCTGGATCGGGAGAATATTTTACGGAATAGATGTTCGCGAATATGGCAGCGGTAATGCCGGGGCCACCAATACCTTCCGCGTATTAGGTAAAAAGGCGGGCATACCTGTGATGATGATCGATATCCTGAAAGGATTTGGCGCAACTAACCTCGCTTACTTCATTGGTGCATCCATTACCGGCGGCCCTCATTCAAATTTGGTTACTTACCAGCTTGCACTAGGTATTGCAGCGGTAATGGGGCATTTATTCCCGGTTTTTGCCGGTTTTAGAGGAGGTAAGGGTATTGCAACTTTGTTTGGGATGGTACTGGCCGTTAATCTTTCGGCTGCATTGCTTTGCATTTCCATCTTTATTGTTGTTTTGCTGATAACGCGCTATGTATCACTGAGTTCTATTGTTGGTGGGTTTACCTACCTGGTTGGCGTTAGCCTTATCTACAACAAAAACACCAACAATATGGTAGTTATATTCGGGATGTGTATTTGCCTGCTCATCCTGGTGACGCATCAAAAGAATATCGAGCGGCTACTCAAGGGCAAAGAATCAAAAGTAAATCTGTTTAAGCGAAAGGAAGCTTAATAAAAGTCCTAAGTCTCAAGTCGAAAGTCTGATGGCAAAAAAAGAGTTTTTGAAGGCGAAATGGCTCGACCTTGTTATGCTCAATTACGAAGTTGATCCGGCTATACTTTCGTCTCATATTCCTCCGGCAACAGAACTTGATCTCTGGAAAGGCAAATGCCTGGTAAGTATGGTCGGCTTTATGTTTAAGGATACTTACATGAAAGGTATACAATGGCCAATGCATGTCAATTTTGCGGAAGTCAACCTGCGTTTTTATGTTAAGCATTTTGACGGGAAAGAATGGAAACGCGGCGCCGTATTTATAAGCGAGATCGTCCCAAAGCCGTTTATCGCTACAATCGCCAACTTAATTTATAAGGAGCACTACCGGGCCATGCCTATGCGCCATTCGGTAAAACCGCTGGATGACCAGCGAACCGAATATCTGTACGAATGGAAATTCGACGGCAAATGGGGTAATAAGATAGGTGGTAAAATAAATAAAGACGCTCTGAAACGGATTGAACCGGGCACTCATGAAGAGTTCATATTGGAACATTATTGGGGATACAATAAGATCAACAAGAAGACGACCTGGGAATACCAGGTTGAGCATGTCACGTGGAACGCTGTTAATATAATCGACCCGGTTTTTGAAGCAGATGTAGCAAGATTGTACGGCAAATCCTTTGTGCCATTCCTCGAGAAGAAGCCTTATTCGGCGCTTTATGCTGATGGATCGGACGTGATCGTCAGGAGCGTAGAAAAGATTCGTTTAGGTTAAGCACCTGCAAAATAGCCTGCGCTTTTAATAAACACTCTTCATATTCTTTCTCCGGCTCAGCGTGGAACGTAATCGCACTACCCACCTGGAATGACAAATATTTTTCGGTTTGATTATAAAGTAATGTCCGGATCACGACATTGAAATCAAAATCACCGTCCGGCGCAAAATATCCGATTGCTCCTGAATAAACACCGCGTTTGGTTCGCTCATATTGTTCCATCAACTGCATCGCGCTGATCTTGGGTGCACCTGTCATGCTGCCCATGGGGAAGGTGTTTTTAATGGTCTGTACCTCCGAAATGCCCTCGTTTTTCTCGCATACCACTGTCGAGATCATCTGGTGTACCTGTTTGAAGCTGTAGATGCCAAATAGCTCTTCGGTTTTTACAGTACCGGGAATGGCAGACCTGGTTAGATCATTACGAACGAGATCGACGATCATCACATTCTCCTGGAGTTCCTTTGGATGAGCACGAAGTTTCTTTTTAGAAAGTTCATCCTCATTCATGTTGTCGTACCGCTTCGATGTGCCTTTGATAGGTTGTGATATAAGCTTGTTCCCTCGTTTCGCCATAAACCTTTCGGGAGATGCAGCGATGATGTATTTATCGTTCAGCTTGAAGAATGCCGAAAACGGGTTAGGGGAAATCGAGTTTAATTTGAGGAATGTATTCAGTGGGTCTATAACTGCACCTTCCGAAAAAAACTCCTGGCAAAAGTTAGTTACGTAAATGTCACCACGATTGATATGATCTTTGATCTTATTAACAGTTGAAATGTATTCATTGCGGCTGAACCGGGATTGAAGATGGATGTCGCCGATGGGATGTTCTGATAATCTTTGCGAATCTATTCCGGCAAGTATTTGATCTGCATCAGCCGAGATTATTTCAACTTCATTATTGCTGATCAGTATCAGGTGCTCCGGCGCAAAAAAATAAAGATCAGGTAACTGGAGGCAATCGATATTGGTTGACGACAGGTTTTCAATTTCGTTCTTTAGATCGTAAGTCAGAAATCCCAATAGCCAACCTGGATGCGTCGTGCGAAATTTGTCAAGCTGATCAAATGCTGACCCGGTCGCTGCTACAACTTGATCCACAACACCCACTGCCAGCAAGAGATCAAACTTTGAATATGGGTCGTTGAAGCTGTTAGAATCAAGGCAGCAGCACACATCAAATACAGCGGCCCACTGCAAAGCCTTTTGCTTGAATTGCTGGAGATTGCTGACCTGAATTTTCACGCGGTAAAAGTAATTAAGTAAAATCAAAAGGCCCGCCGGTTAAGCGAGCCTTTGTATATGATGACAAACAATTGTCTTTTTTATCTCAGGGTCAGGGTTTGCTTCCTGTCAGGTCCTACGGAAAGATATTTTACCGGCACACCCAGTTCTGATTCGAGGTATGCGATGTAAGATTTGAGTTTTTCGGGGATCTGCGACAATTCGGTAATTCCGGTTAAATCCTCATTCCAGCCGTCAATCTCTTTGTAGATAGGCTCTGGTGCGACTGAGCAGATATCGTATGGCATATAGTCGATCTTTTCGCCCAGGTAATTGTAGTGCGTGCAAGCGTATATTTTATCAAATCCGCTCAACACATCAGCTTTGGTCATTACCAATTGGGTAACGCCGCTGAGCATGATGGCATATTTCAGAGCCGGTAGATCGATCCAGCCGGTACGGCGCGGACGACCTGTTGTAGCACCGAATTCGTGGCCTATTTTGCGGAGCTCTTCGCCAGTTTCATCGTTCAGCTCGGTGGGGAAGGGACCACCACCGACGCGGGTACAGTAAGCTTTGAAAATACCGATGACATCACCAATTTCCCTTGGAGCAATACCTAAGCCGGTGCAAGCGCCTGCAGCAGTGGTATTTGATGAAGTTACAAACGGATAAGAACCGAAGTCTATGTCCAGCATAGCGCCCTGGGCGCCTTCAGCGAGTACTTTCTTGCCGTCCTTAAGGTAATTGTTTACCAGGTGTTCTGAATCAACCAGCGGGAATTTTTTCAGCAATTCTACTGCTTCAAAAAACGCCTGGTTACGTTCGGTTAAATCAGGGGTTTCGCCGTAAAGTGCCTCCAGCATGGTTAGATGCTTGTCGGTCAGTTTTTTGTAGCGTTCCTCAAAATCCGGAAGGGTTACATCTCCCACACGCAAACCGTTTCGGCCTGTTTTATCCATATAGGTTGGGCCGATACCTTTTAGGGTAGAGCCAATCTTGCCCTCGCCCATCTTCTTTTCAGATGCAGCATCCAACAGTTGGTGAGTTGGGAGAATAAGGTGTGCCTTTTTAGCAACCACCAGATTTTTCTTTGCCCAAAGATCGTGACCAGCATCTTTTAGCTTTTCTATCTCCCGCTTTAGGGTGATAGGGTCGATTATAACCCCGTTACCAATCAGGTTAATAGTATTTTCAAAAAATATACCAGACGGTATAGTGTTTAGAACAAATTTCTTTCCGTCAAACTCCAAAGTATGACCAGCATTTGGTCCGCCCTGGAAACGTGCGATCAAGTCATAATCAGCACTAAGTACATCAACAATTTTGCCTTTGCCTTCGTCGCCCCACTGGAGGCCCAATAATACGTCAACAGCCATTTAGCTTATATTTTTTATGTAGTTATTAAATTTTTTCAGGATATTTTTTTTTACTTCTTTCCAATTCCGTTTCTTGAAACATAAAGGGTCTTCATCTTGATCTGCCTCCAAAAAATAAGTAACAGATTTTAATACCATCATAGGCGAATGTTGAGGATATCTTTTTTTATAGAAGTCCATCATTTGCTCAAATGAATATCGTTCCAACAACTCGTTCAAATCCCAAAAATCCTTTTTTGCTCCCCTCCCTGCTATTGCATTAAGTTTTAACGCAATAATTTCCTCAATTGCAGCGAAACGAATCCCTTCGATCTCGTTCATTGGATAAATAAACGGCTCAAAGGTATGTACAAAATCTATTTTTACATTATTGATTGTTGTAAAGAGCAGGCGCGGACTTTTTTTTTCTTTCGCAAAAAATGACGGGAACGTATCCGAAAGTTTGAATGAAATTTCGTCGAAGTCAAATTGTTTATCAGTGAAGAGATCGAGATCAATCGACGTACGATGTCCCAATAGCAAGGATAACGCTGTGCCCCCAACCAACCTGAATTGTTCCAATTCCTTCAGGGTCAATAATTCTTTCAGTAAACCCAAAGTTGCGGGTTCAACTGTTTCTTTATAAAGCATTTAAAGTCGGTTGGTTTCAGATTGAAAATTGCGCAGCAAAAGTATATTTCCTTATCTCCAAGCCAGGTTGAATTAACTACCTCCTTCTTGATTCGTTTGTCACCATAAAATCTTCTCAAAACAATAAAATCTTCCAGCGATCCCCGATCAATTACTTTTTGTATAACGAAACGTGCACGCTTTTCATAGTCGATCTTATCCATATCGACATCCCAAAAAGCTTGCTTACTTAAAATTGGTTTACCCGTCATGATCATGCTTTTCTGTCGCAATAACCGGCCTTAAGTTTTTCACAATTTCCATAGAGGTTCAGGGAGTGATGTTTGATCTCGAATTTTAATAATCCGCCCATCATCGATTGTATCTGCTGAATGCGTGGGTCGCAGAATTCAACCACTTTGCCGCAATCGATACAGATGATATGATCGTGCTGTTTGTAGCCGTACGATTTCTCAAACTGCGCCATGTTTTTGCCAAACTGGTGTTTGGTCACCAGATCACATGATACCAGAAGCTCGAGCGTATTATATACAGTGGCCCTGCTAACCCGGTATTTTTTATTTTTCATGTGGATATAAAGCGATTCCACATCAAAATGGTCATTTCGCGAATAGATCTCTTCCAGGATGGCAAAACGCTCGGGTGTTTTCCTGAGGTTTTTATTTTCGAGATAGGCCTCGAAAATCTTCCTGATCATATCTGTAGTTTCCTGCGACATAGTGGACTATTAAAGACCAAAGTTATAAAATAAATATGGATAGTAGCAGTTGCAGTAGCAGTAGAGGTTAGTTGCGCTTGTAGCAATAGAATTATATTACTGCCGCTGCTACTGCAACGGCGACTGAAATTTAAGACGCTACCTCAACAGCCGAGTCAAAGCGGGTCACGGCTGTAATACCTTTAACCATCTTCAACCGTTTGATCAGGTTTTCGAGGTGCTCGGTGTCGTTTACATACACCATGATCGAGCCTTCAAAAATGCCGTTGTCGCTATCAACGGTGATCGACCGGATATTGATCTTGAAGTCGTTTGAGATTACCGTGGTTAGTTTATTGATCAGGCCGACATCGTCGATACCAGTGATCCGTAATCCAGTTAAGAAGGCCAACTCCTGTTGGTTGGTCCAGCGGGCTTTAACGATCCGATAACCATAATTGGCCATTAGTTTGGCCGCATTAGGGCAATTGGTACGATGTATCTTGATGCCGTCGCTTACAGTGATGAAACCGAAAACGTCATCGCCTGGGATAGGATTACAGCAATTGGCCAGCTTATAGTCAATCTTCTGCATATCCTCGCCAATGAGCAAAATATCGCTGTCCTTGGTTTTGATATTTCGAAGCAGGCTCTGCACCTGGTCGCTCTCGATTTTATCCTGCGGCTTGTTCTCGATAACCTTTTCTGAGGCCTGGTATTCCTTCAGGTCCTTCATGTCAATAAGGCCCTTGGCGACGTTAAAAAACAAGTCTTGCGTAGAAGCCAGCTTAAAATAGAAGCTGATCTTGTGCAGATTATCAGAGTTGTAAGTGATCTTGAGCGATTTCATCTTACGCTCCAATATCTCCTTGCCTTCGTCGGCTACCTTACGCTTTTCTTCTTTCAGTGCCGATTTGATCTTGGCCTTGGCTTTAGCTGTTACGACTATGTTGAGCCAGTCCTCTTTCGGCGTTTGTTTGCTTGAGTTAATTACCTCTACCTGGTCGCCATTTTGTAGTTTGTAACCCAGTGGTACCAGCTTATGGTTTACTTTGGCGCCAATACAGGTTGCGCCTACGTCGGTGTGTATCTCAAAAGCAAAGTCTAGTGCAGTGGCGCCTTGCGGTAACTGAATGAGCGCACCCTTCGGCGTGAATATGAAAATCTCGTCAGAGAAGAGGTTCATCTTGAAGTCGTCCAGGAAGTCGAGCGCATTCGATTCCGGATTTTTCAGCATATCGCGCACTTTCTGAACCCATTGGTCGAGGCCGCTGTCGGTGCTCGATTCCTTGTACTTCCAGTGAGCGGCAAAACCCTTCTCCGCAATCTCGTTCATCCGTTTGGTACGTATCTGTACCTCAACCCACTGGCCCTTCGGGCCCATTACCGTGGTATGCAGCGATTCGTAACCATTGGCTTTTGGCGACGATACCCAGTCTCGCAGGCGGTCGGGATTAGGACGATATAAGTCGGTAACGATGGAATAAGCTTTCCAGCACTCAGCCTTTTCATTCTCAGGGGTACTATCCAGGATGATCCTGATGGCAAAAAGGTCATATACTTCCTCAAAAGGAATGGCCTTTTTCTTCATCTTGTTCCAAATAGAGTGGATTGATTTGGGGCGACCGAAAACATCGCCGTGCAGTCCCTGACTTTCCAGTACCTTTTTAAGTGGTTCGATGAAATCGCGGATAAATTTCTCACGCTCCGCCTTTTTCTCGTTGAGCTTATTTTTGATGAATTGGTAGGTCTCACGCTCCATGTACTTCATGGAAAGGTCCTCCAGCTCAGATTTGATCGCATATAAACCCAGCCTGTGAGCCAGCGGGGCATACAGGTATACTGTTTCGGACGAAAGTTTAAGCTGCTTATCGCGAGGCATAAACTCCATCGTGCGCATATTATGCAGACGATCGGCCAGTTTGATCAGAATCACCCTTACGTCGTCGGCAAGGGTAAGCAGCATCTTACGGAAATTCTCGGCCTGCAGTGAGCTGTTGGTATCGAAAACGCCGGATATTTTGGTTAGGCCGTCGATAATGAGGGCTACCTTTTTACCAAACTCTCTTTCAATCTCGTCGAGGGTGACATCGGTATCCTCCACCACGTCGTGCAGTAATGCGCAAACTATAGAGGTTGGCCCAAGGCCGATTTCTTCGGCAGCAATTTGTGCAACAGCTATCGGATGGTAGATATAAGGCTCGCCCGATTTGCGGCGCATATCCTTATGACTCTCCAGCGCCATATCAAATGCTTTCCGTATCATTTTCTTATCGCCCTTTTGCAAGGTCGATTTGCAGGCACGCAGCAAAGCACGATAGCGTTTTAGTATCTCATTCTTCTCGGCTTCAATATCAATCACTATATCTTTCATAGTCCCAATCCCGTATACATAACAATATCATCTATACGCAACAAAAAAACAAATTGCCAGTTATATAGATCAAATACCAAAAAAATTTGCATTATTTTTGTATCACGTAAAATTATGAAATTTATTGGTCTTCTTTTACTCCTTTGTTGCAGCGCGGTACTGGTGAGAGCACAGGAGAAACTGCCAGAACCTTTACCAACGGGCAAAAATGATACCATACGTTGTTATGTGACAAACGTGGATGGTCAGCTGATGCCTATGGTTATTGGCCCGGAGGTGAAGATCCTGGATGTGAGAATATTTAAGACCCAGGCCGATCGGGATGCCTATCGCAGGTTAAAATACAATATCTACAAAGTAATGCCTTATGCTAAGTATGCTGCCGAAAGGTATCAGCAACTGCAGCGGTCGCTGGCAACTACATCAGACAAGAAAAGGCAGAAACGCATGGTTGACACCTGCGAAAACCAGATAAAGGATTTATTTAAAAAGGAAGTAGAAAACCTGACAATTAGTCAGGGTGAAATATTGATTAAACTTATAGACCGGCAGACCGGCAATACCAGCTACGAAATGGTGAAGGAACTAAAAGGCGGTCTCAAAGCGTTTATGTTCCAGTCGTTGGCCAGGGTTTTTGGTCACAACCTAAAAGAAGCCTACGATCCGAATGAGGAGCGTGACATGGAGGCGATATTGCAAGAGGCGGGATTCTACTCATACCAGAATTAGTAAATGGACGATACCAGTATTTACCAGTTTGATGTACCAACATTAGACGGTGAACATGTAAGCCTATCCGATTATAAGGATAAGGTACTCCTGATAGTTAATACCGCTTCGGAGTGCGGTTTTACACCACAGTTAAAAGATCTGGCGGTGTTAAAAGATGAATTTAAAGGGCAGGATTTTGAAATTCTGGCTTTTCCATCGAATGATTTTGGCGGACAAGAACCGCGCGACGGAGCCGAACTCGTTGCGTTTTGTGAGAACGTAGGCACTAACTACCCGGTATTTGACAAGATAAGGGTCCGCGGGCCGTATGCTCATCCGCTTTATAAGTTTTTTGCCGACCGCAAGAAAAACGGCAAACTGAAATCAGTTCCCAAGTGGAACTTCCACAAGTTTTTGGTTGACAAGGCAGGGGTGGTTACTGATTTCTTTTATCCATTTACCAAACCAACGTCGGGCAAGGTCAAAAAGAAAATAGCCAGGCTGCTCGGCAAAAAATAATCTCATTCTTATTCAAATCATGCTTAAGCTCGATATACTTGTTTTACCGGCCCATCCGGATGATGCCGAACTGGGTTGTTCAGGAACCATTTTGAAAGAAGCCTCAAAAGGCAGAAAGGTTGGCATTGTTGATTTAACCCGCGGCGAATTAGGTACCAGGGGAACACCCGAAATCCGCGAACGGGAAGCTGAGGCAGCCGGTAAGGTGCTCGGTTTGGCGGCCCGTGAAAATCTTGGTATTCCCGATGGGTTTTTTCAGAATACAAAGGAATATCAACTAAAGGTGATATGGGCCATACGCAAATATCGCCCCGAGATTGTGATTACGAACGCCTATCATGATAGACACCCTGATCATGGCCGTGCAAGCGATTTAGTAGAGGATTCCGCATTTCTTGCCGGGTTACGCAAAATAGAGACATTCGACGAGAATGGCCAACTGCAGGAAGCCTGGCGACCAAAGCTGGTGCTGCACTTTATACAGGATAATTACATTCAACCAGATATTGTGGTGGATGTGACCGAATATTGGGATAAGAAAGTTGATAGCATAAACGCTTTCGGTTCGCAGTTCTATAACCCCGAATGGAAGGGCGAACCGCAGACCTATATCTCTTCACCTGAATTTATAGCTGTTATTGAGAGCCGGGCGAGGGAATTTGGGAAAAGTATCGGTGTAAAGTTTGCAGAAGGCTTTACTTCGAGGAAAATGCTGGGTGTAGATAGCTTATTCGATTTAAAATAAAAAAAGCCCGAGGGGGCGGGCTTTGCTCATGCTTTTACGTATTCGAAGCGATTATTGTCATGACTTCGTTCGCGTCTCAGCTTGTTCTCCTTTGCGAGTTTTAGCAGAATGCCTGATAGCTCTGATGTTTTAAAATCTGAGTCGTAATGCTCCTTGCAATAATCGGCAATAGCCGAAATAGAGTGCCGGGAGTTAAAATAATCGGTGTTGAGTAACTGATTCAAAACCTTGGTGGCTCCTGGTTTCTTCCTGCCAAACGACTGGTCGTCATCCGGTCTGAGCTTACGTCCTTTTTTAATGAACAATTCGGCGCCTTCAGCTTCGTTCTTCTCAGTCTCGGCCATTGCGTCTAAAAGGCGATCAATTACTCTTACCTGTACAGCTTCCGATTTGAAAGCGTTAACAACTTCGGATATTTCCATCAGTTGTTTTTTCAGTTTTTCGATGTGCTTGCTCATGGTAAATGTGTATTCTATAGCGTTAGGGTTCAGTATGAAATACAAAGTTAACCGGCGTAATAATCGGGGATATTGCCTATTCTGGTTAAAAAATAGTATATATTAATACTTACAAAGTTAATACGCTTAATTCCATTTTATAGTATGTATAAATATAAAAAAGCGCCTATTGTTTTACACAATGGCGCCTTTTATAAAAAAATATTTCAGTTGTATTATAATATACCCAATATCTCCTCCATCACGGTCAAACCTTTGTCGATATGCTGCTTATCCATAATAAGCGCCGGCCTGAAACGGATGGTCTGATTGCCGCATCCCAGGAACATAACGTTACGTTCCATGGCCGCTGTAATGAACTTGTCGCGCTTAGCTTTATCATGAAAATCGAACGCAGTCAATAAACCGCGTCCACGGACGTTAGTGATAATAGATTTATGCGCAGCAATTTTTAATAATTGGTTTTGCAGGTATTCACCTACTTCGGCGGCGTTGTCGCAAAGTTTATCTTCTTCAATAATCTCCATGATCTTAGACGAACGGACCATGTCAACCAAACTGCC
>JAICXZ010000337.1 GCA_025934475.1 Mucilaginibacter sp.
CAAATGCGGCGTATAATCATCCTTGCCGGCAATAGGTAATTTTGCCTTGTTTAGCTGAATAAAGCTCAACAATTGCCGCTGATAGGCCGTTGTCTCTGCCACATGCTGGTAGGGCATCGAGTTGATGTCGGCTACAGGGATAATAATGCGTCCGGTGGTAGTTTTGATGGTGGTATCTTTTACTAATGATGCCTTTACAATTAATTGGGGTTTGGGGCTTCTGGCGATAAATACACTATCCAGGAAACCTCTTGCAATCTTGTCTTTTCGTTCGGCAGCGGTCAAGGTACTGTCCGGCCGCATGGTGATGTATGGCAAAGGTTTTTCGGGCGCTTTGGTAACTATCGGTTGGGGAAAAAAGTTATTCTTAATGGTTTCATGCACATACATATAGTTCTGCGGCGAAATCTTTACCATAAACAGCACAACGAACATGGCACAAATGGCGATGAGGCTTTTCTGGTCGCGCGTGCTCTTGAATAGGAAGATCACCGCGAGAATACCCAGCAAAAGGATATCCATAAAGTTGCTGCCGGTTAATAGCATCACAGCCATGCAAAGCAACATCATGGCGGCATTTTTCTTATTCAGAAAATAGATCACGCCAAAGGTGTTCAGTACCGCATTGGTGGTCGATGTGTCAAAGGTGAGCCCCTTGATGTAGTCGCCGGTGCCGATAAAATATTTCTGGTACTGGCCCTGGTAGGTGTAGGGATTGATGTGACCGGTATGGTAAATAATAACTGCTATATTGAGTAGCGATACAATGGCGTTAAGGATAAAGAAGATGACAACAGTTCGATGAATGATTTGGATATCATGATTATCTACCGAGAGTTTCACCTGGTGCATAGCGAGGATGCAAAGCAGCCAAAAGCCGATTCCCGTAAACAGAACCAAATCGTAGTTAAGTGCGTAATTGCGACCGATGAGCCAATCAATAACAGCAATGCCAATTGCACATAGATAGAATAGGGGCAATCTTGAATTTTTGAAGCTGAACCCGAATTTGAAATCGAATTGAAGTATATAGA
Source organism: Mucilaginibacter sp. (assembly GCA_025934475.1). Classification (GTDB taxonomy): domain Bacteria; phylum Bacteroidota; class Bacteroidia; order Sphingobacteriales; family Sphingobacteriaceae; genus Mucilaginibacter. The sequence continues at coordinate 1,035 of JAICXZ010000337.1, forward strand.
TCAGGATAATGGCGGCCACCTTAACGGCCAGCTTCACGTCCATAAAAAGGATGAGAAACAGCAGCAGTTTCCAGTCGGCAAAAGACTTTACGTTCTTTAAATTAAAAGAAGCAATTTGGGTAATCATTAAAATATTATTCCTGTTGAGGGGATTACGGGGTGTTTTTGGGGTTGGTTGCCTTGAGCTGTTGGGTCACGAAATTTATTCGGGATATTTGCTGAAGGGCTGATGCCTGAACCTGCCCGTGGGTTTAAAGGATTGTCGTAGATAAAAAACTGCCAACTGCTACTGCCACTGTCACTTTCACCGGTTGTTATCACGATGATGTCGAGTATTCTACCACCAATTTGTCTTTAACCACCGGAATCTGGCTATAGCCCGACCGGCTCATGTCGCGAAGCAACCGGTACTTCATTCGCGTATGTCTTGAGATCATCCTGGCCACTTCCCAACCTTCACGACCATCCAGAAAACCCAGAAACACGATGTAATTCTTGACGAAATGAAACAGCGGCGATAAATGCAGCTTTACCCAGCCGGCTTTTTTGCCGTTCAGTAAATAATTTTCGGCACTTAGGCAGGCATAGTAAAGGTTTTTGTTTTGGCACTCGGCGCTGTCTTTAACTGAGTAATGATGCAGATGTCCTTTTAACGATTTTACGTGTGCAGTTGGAGGCAGCATCAATTTTTCGTGTACCGGTGGCTCCGTCCAGCGCACAAGTTTTCGATTGAAAAGGCGGATATGATGGTCGCGGCCCCATGAACCGAAACGGATCGGCTTTTTACCAAAATAGGTTATAAAGGGGATATTATAGACCGTTTCCGCGTTGTCCAAATTAAGATCACGCAGCGAGCGAACGAGGCTTTCATCGGCAACTTCATCAGCATCTAGACTAAGTATCCAATCATGCCGGGCATAGCCGATGCCTTTATTTTTATTAGCGCCGTATCCATCCCAAAATTCGTGATAAACCCGGCACCCGTGAGCAATTGCAATTCGCGCCGTGTCATCAATGCTGTCATTATCCACCACGACGATGTCGTCAGAAATTAGTTTTGCGGCCATAATACATGAAGCGATGGATGCTGCTTCATTTTTTGTGATGATAACGACAGAGATCGGGGTCATTGGATCGGATACTTTAAAGGTATCACGCTGCCTGCATTATAATGGTTGCCTTTGGCGCAAATTATTTCCATTATGGCACTTATTATTTCTATGTGTCAATCAAATTTTTTATCTTGATGTAAAATAATATGCCCAAATCGTTTAAAAATAATTATTTGATAGTCAGATATTTGTATTGGTTTTGGTTCCGGCAGGCAACCTTGCCGATATAATCTCCGTGATAGTGGCAGATAAGGTTAATATATTAAGCTAAACGGTGATGACCCTATGGGTGAAGAAGAGTTACACCAATTAATAGGCGGCTGCATAAAACAGGACAGAACAAGTCAGAAGATGCTGTACAAGGCTTTTTATGGCTTTTCCATGGGCATTTGTCTGCGTTATGCAAACGACCGCGAAGAAGCCGCCGAGGTGATGAACCAGGGTTTCTTTAAGGTATTCACCCGGATAGAAACCTACGACAGGACGCGGCCATTCAAAGCCTGGCTTGGTAAGATCATGATGAATGTTTCTATCGATTATTATCGTGCCAACCTGAAAATGGCTTACGCCGACGACCTTGATAAGGCCGAGCACCTGACCGATGGTGACATGGCCGACAAAAAGCTTAATTATGACGACCTGCTAAAAATGGTGCAAAAGCTGCCGCCGGCTTACCGTACGGTCTTTAACCTGTTTGCGATTGAGGGCTACACGCACGAAGAAATAGGTGAGCTTTTGAACATTTCGCCCGGCACGTCAAAATCGAATTTGCACAAGGCCAGGCAAAAATTGAAACTAATGATAGCTGAGGCCGATTCAACGCCGTCATCAGGCACTGGTTACGATAGCGGAATGGATTATAAGCCCATAGTAGCGATAACAAAGACTGATATACGCGGGATTTATTTTGATAGAAATATAACAGAATAAGACCATCGCGTGCAGCGAAGAAAAAGAAATGCTGCTCACGAAGACTTTGTCACGAAAAAAAGGAAATTAAATTGATGAAAAAAGTGAAGGATGAGGATTTAGACAAATTGTTCAAGGCCGGATTAGCAGATCCCGGTCATGAGCCTGTCTACCGTGAGGCGGATTGGGAGGCTATGGAGCAGGTCCTCGATAAGGGAAAAAAACGCCCTGCAATTATTTTATGGTTACCGTGGTTAAGTGCGGCAGCGGTGGTTGTCCTGGCTGTGCTGGCATGGCTGCTGTTCAGGCCGCAGACGGAGCCTGGTAATGGCAAAAAGAACCAGCAACAAATGTCGGCAGTAAAAAACCCGAACGGAAATACCGGTAAAAGCGGCGGCACCACCCGGCCGAATACGGCAGATAGTAGCAGCAAACAGAATGTACTTACGCCTGCCAATTACGCCACAAACCCGGTTCACCACGGGGAGGCAAAAAATACAAATCGTTCTTATCCTTATCAGCCGGTGGCGTCCGCCGCTAAACTACCGGGCAAAGGAACCAGCCAGGACCAGAAAAATATAGGCGCCGCAGATGCAACTCAAAATCCGAACAATGTTAATGCTTTGGCAGCTAATGCTCCGGGCCGGAAAGACGTTGGCCAGGCAGACGCTAATAAAGATGCCGGCAACGCGGCAAATACAAACGCGTTGGCAGCTAATGCCCCAGGCCGGAAAGATGTAGGCCAGGCCGACGCTAATGCCGGTAAAGATGCAGGTAATCCGGCAAATGCAAATACGCTGGCAGCCAATGCCCCGGGCCGGAAAGATGTGGGCCAGGCAGACGCTAATAAAGATACCAGCAACCCGGCAAATACAAACGCGCTGGCAACCAACGCTCCTGGGCGGAAAGATTTAGGGCAGGCAGATGCTAATAAGGATGTTAATAATCCCGCCAATGCAAACACTGTGGCTAACAATAGGACAAAAATAAAGGCAACAGTAAAAGGAAGTGGCTCTGGTAACAGGGCAATCTATGCCATCAGTGCTATCGGTTCTTCGGATATGAATGGCGTTAACGGTATGCAAGGGAGCCGCGTGGGCGGTAATATTGGCGGAATGTTTTCGGTATCTGCCAGCAAATGGACAATTAGCACTGGTGTAATGTATTCCATTAAGCCGTATGCCGAAAACTATGCGGATTATCATACCGGCTACGTGTTCAAAAATCCACCTTCGAGTATAGGGGTCAATTGCAAGATGCTGGATATCCCGCTGAACGTAAACTACCAGGTTTACAAAAAGCAATCCAACAGGATCACGCTGGGCACAGGTTTGTCATCGTACATCATCTTGCGTGAGGATTATAAGTTCAGCTATGATGATCCGTACGCCTATGGCCCTAAGGGATACAGCGTTATTAATAAAAACAGAAATATCTTAAGTGTGATGAATCTGGATGCGACGTTTGATCACCAGATCAATTCAAAGTTCGGGATCACATTTGAACCCTATGTAAAACTACCATTTTCTAATGTGGGGGCGAGCCAGGCTAAACTGCAGTCGGCCGGTATAGCAGTTAGTTTGAACTACAACCTCAATCCATTCAAAAAACCAAAATAAAATGAAATATCTCAGCGCTATTTTACTTGCCTGGCTATCTATCGCCCAGGCAGGGCAGGGGACCTATGTCTGTAAAAATGCCCGGATCAATATGTTTTCAAGTGCTCCGATCGAGGATATTGAGGCCAATTCCACAGAGGCTGTGTCGGTTTATAATGCAAC
>JAICXZ010000849.1 GCA_025934475.1 Mucilaginibacter sp.
CGGACCTAATATTAGGCGCCCAATCATAGATCATATATAGCCAATGTTGGTCTTGCTGATTTATAGACTGACTTTTCTGTTTCTGAGCGTAAATGCTATCAAATTGAGTCTGCAAAGTTTGTGTGCTCGTCATCGGATTTGTATAATAATGGCTATACTGATAATTCGCGTTCGCATCGTTTTGATAGCCATTCCACAAGTTGAAATAGTGCAACGCAGCTGCATCATAACGCGGTACCCCAACTCCCGATGATGCCCCTAATGCATCGTTGTTGCCGTTAACGAATGAAATCGATTCCAATGCCCCGTTTCCTCCAGGTAAGCCAAGAATGCCAGTATTAGACGCCAATCCCGTCGCCGTGAATTGTTCCTTGCCTCGAAATGCCGCCAAAGCCCCATTGGTATTATAATAGCCCGCTGTGTTCCCTCCTGTTTCCACCTTTCCAAAATATCCGTCCTTCGCGCTTTCCTTCATCACCAAGTTCAGTGTCTTTATCCTCGTTCCATCGTCGATGCCAGTAAAAATGGCCTGATCGGTCTTCCGGTCTAGTATTTGCACCTTGGCAATCTTGCCGGCATCAAAATTCCGAGTAACGACCGTCGGATCTGAACCCAGAAGGTCCTGTCCGTCAACCAATAAGTGTTGTATTTTTTCTCCATTGAGAGTGATTGCTCCATCTGCGCCGATTTGAAGACCTGGCAAACGCTTAAGCAAATCTTCTACGACAGCGTTCGCCGGTACCTGAATATGCTCCGTGCTGTATTCCAGGGTATCCCCTCTCATTCGCGGGCGCATGGTTGCGGTAACGATTGCCACCCTTAAACTGTCCATCTTAGGCAGGATGGTGTCCCTCTTCTTTTTATCCAAGTCATTGGGCTGCCCTTGTATACCCGAAAAAACCAAGGAGAAAAATATACAAATGATGACGAATTTGAGAGTAATCAGCATAAATAAAATAAAAACAGGAAAATTATTTAATTTCCCTGCTAACACAGCGCAGGAATTTCCATTACTTTGCTGTGCAAACCGATCGCCCGGCTTCCTTAAGGTCTAAAGTGAGGCTATTGGAGTCGATGCCGGCTACTTTATTCCCCAGCGCCCGACTTTCGCCCGACACACATATCTTCGCGGCCATTACATTACAGTGGTATGGTTTAATCTTGCACTACCGCTCCGATCAGCAGCAATAAAACACTAACACTACCTTACAATCGATCGTATGCTTTCTATTCCCGTAATTCGATTTACAAGTCAGGAACTCCAGGCTATAGATGAGGCAATTGAGTATTTGGGTAAAGTTTTCGTCAGAAAGATCAATGCACAGGATCTTTCCGACGCCTACAATATTTCTGTCAAAAAATTACGAGCCGGTTTCGTACGACGCACAGGACTCAGCATCCATGCTTACATCGAGGCTTCCAGATTGAAGAAAGCCAAAGAATTATTGGCCGACGACGCACCTCTAAAATCAATAGCCGAACTGATTGGTTATACAACGCCAAGCCAATTTGGTTACTTTTTCAAG
>JAICXZ010000093.1 GCA_025934475.1 Mucilaginibacter sp.
CGGCACCGACTCGGTACGATCAGTGATCGTAAATGCTAAAAATGGAAACGAAGTTGCTTCCTCGGTATTCAATTATCCGCGCTGGCAGCAGGGTAAATACTGCGACGCTCCGCAGAACCAATTTCGCCAGCACCCGCTGGATTATATAGAAGGGCTGGAGCAAACTATAAAAAACTGTATTGAAAAGGCAGGCCCTTCAATTGCGTCAGCAATAAAGGCCATTGCTGTGGATACAACAGGCTCTACACCAGTAGCGGTAAATGAAGCAGGCGTGCCGCTGGCATTGACTGCCGGTTTTGAAGAAAACCCCAACGCCATGTTTGTGTTGTGGAAGGACCATACTGGCATTAAAGAAGCCGGCGAGATCAACGACCACGCTTCAAAATTTGATATCAATTACCTGCAATATGTTGGTGGCATCTACTCGTCTGAGTGGTTTTGGGCCAAATTGCTACATGTTTTAAGAACAGATGAACAGGTGCGAGCTGCATGTCATACCTGGGTAGAGCATTGCGATTGGATACCTTTCCTGTTAACCGGTGGAACCTCAGCCAGCCAAATCAAACGTGGTCGCTGCTCTGCCGGGCATAAAGCACTTTGGTCAGAAAAGTTTGGCGGCTATCCGCCCGACAACTTTTTTTCGTCACTTGATCCATTGTTAAAAGGCTACGCGGCGGGGCTGCCCGAAGATACTTATACTTCTGATGTACAAGCTGGAACATTAAGTGCTGAGTGGGCTCAAAAACTTGGACTTTCGAAGGATGTAGTTGTCGGTGTAGGTGCCTTTGACGCCCACATGGGTGCAGTAGGAGGGCAAATTGAGCCATATCACCTCAGCAAAGTAATGGGTACTTCAACCTGCGATATGCTGGTGGCGCCTGAAGCTGATTTTGAGGACAAATTGGTTAGAGGTATTTGCGGACAAGTTGATGGCTCTGTTATTCCCGGAATGATTGGGATGGAGGCAGGGCAATCGGCCTTTGGCGATACTTATGCCTGGTTTAGAAAACTATTGGAATGGCCGCTGCAATTTATAGATGATGAAAAGCTGAAAGAACAGGTTTCGGCAAAGATAATCCCGGAATTAAGTAAGCAAGCTGCTGCTTTGCCCTTGGACGAGAACGCCGAGCTGGCCATTGACTGGCTGAACGGCCGCCGTACTCCGGATGCTGACCAAGGGCTTAAGGGAGCTATAAATGGTTTGAGTTTGGGCAGTGATGCGCCACGTGTTTTCAGGGCATTAGCTGAAGCGACCTGCTTTGGGGCCAAAAATATTGTAGAGCGATTCAGGAGTGAAGGTGTTCCGGTAAAAGGCTTGATCGGCATTGGAGGGGTGGCAAAGAAATCGCCTTATATTATGCAGATGATGGCCGACGTGATGCAAATGCCTATCCGCATCCATCAATTTGAACATACATGTGCGCTGGGGGCAGCAATGTTTGCGGCAACAGCAGCGGGCATTTATCCTAAGGTGGAAGACGCTATGGCGGCAATGGGTGGCGGTTTTGACAAAGAGTATTTCCCTGATGCTTCGAGGGCTGCTTTGTACCAGAAACGCTATGAGCGTTACCTTATGTTGGGAAAATATATTGAATATGAAAAGAAATGAATAAGTATCAACACATACGCGATGCGGCATATTATGCCAATATGGAACTGCCAAAGCTGAACCTTGTGGTCTTCACCTTCGGCAACGTTAGCGCTGCCGACCGCGAGCTGGGTGTATTTGCAATCAAGCCCAGCGGCGTACCTTATGCCGAGCTTTCACCAGCCAAAATGGTTATCGTTGATTTTGATGGTAACATCATTGAAGGTGATCTGAGGCCGTCGTCTGACACTAAAACACATGCGGTGCTGTATAAGCATTGGGAAATTGGTGGTATTTGCCATACGCATTCTACCTATGCAACGGCCTGGGCACACTCACACCGGGACATTCCGATCTATGGCACTACGCATGCGGATCATAACACGGTAGACATACCTTGCGCGCCGCCCATGGATGATGAGATGATCAAAGGCGACTACGAGTATCAAACCGGCTTCCAGATCATGAATTGCCTGAACGAAAAAGGTTTTGACTATCACGAGGTGGAGATGATCCTGGTAGGCAATCACGCGCCGTTCACCTGGGGCAAAACAGCCGATAAAGCGGTTTACAATAGTGCCGTGCTGGAAGCGATAGCACAGATGGCTTATCTTACTGAGCAGATCAATCCGCAATGTGCACGATTAAAAGATTCGCTGATCAAAAAGCATTACGAGCGCAAGCATGGGCCGGATTCGTATTATGGTCAGTAGGTTAGTCCATAGTCCATGGTCAATGGTTCATGATCCGTGGTTAGCAGAATTGGCATGGACTATGGTCTATCGACAATGGACAAAAGCAACAATAATATAATTTAGCAATACAACAATATGATCGATCTAAAACAACTGGAAGTATGGTTCATCACCGGCAGCCAGGATTTATACGGCGAGGAAACACTAAAACAGGTGGCCGAACATTCGCAGCAAATAGCAAAGGCATTGGATGCTGCCAATCAAATACCGGTGCGAGTGGTTTTTAAACCTACCGTAAAATCCCCCGAAGAAATCTATAATACCTGCCAGGAAGCTAATACTGCTAAAAACTGTATTGGTATCATCGCCTGGATGCATACGTTTTCACCAGCAAAAATGTGGATTGGTGGGTTGCGTATCCTGCAAAAGCCAGTGTTGCACCTGCACACCCAGTTCAATCGCGACATTCCGTGGGACAGCATCGACATGGATTTTATGAACCTGAACCAGAGTGCCCATGGCGACCGCGAATTCGGTTTCATCATGTCGCGCATGCGTTTGGAACGTAAAGTGGTAGTTGGCCACTGGCAGGATAAAGAAGTGCTGGAGCAAATTAATGCCTGGAGTCGTGCCGCTGCAGGCTGGTACGACTGGCAAGGCGCCCGTTTTGTGCGTTTCGGCGATAACATGCGTTACGTTGCTGTTACCGACGGTGATAAAGTAGAGGCTGAATTGAAATTTGGTTACTCGGTTAACACTCATGGCATAGGCGATCTGGTTAAAGTGATCAATGCCATCAGCGATAGCGAAATTGATAAGCTCACCGCCGAGTATGAGGAGCGCTATGCGGTAGTTGCTGCACTAAGAAAAGGCGGGGATAAGTATGGGTCGCTGCGCGATGCGGCTAAAATTGAACTTGGCCTGAAGGCATTCCTGGAGGATGGCAACTACAAAGGCTTCACAGATACTTTTGAGGATCTGCACGGCATGGTGCAATTACCGGGTATTCCTGCACAACGATTGATGGGAGCGGGATACGGTTTTGGAGGCGAAGGCGATTGGAAAACTGCTGCGCTCGTTCGCGCAATGAAAGTCATGGGTAGCGGGTTGAAAGGTGGAAATGCCTTCATGGAAGACTATACCTACCACTTTGATCCATCGGATCCGATGGTACTGGGCTCGCACATGCTGGAAATATGCGAGTCAATTGCAGATGGAAAACCAAAATGCGAGATACATCCGTTGGGTATTGGCGGCAAGGCTGATCCGGTTCGTTTGGTTTTCAACGTTGCTGCTGGTCCCGCGCTTAATGCATCTATCGTTGATATGGGTAATCGCTTCAGGTTATTAGTGAATGAAGTGGAAGCTGTTGCTCCTAAACATGATCTGCCGAAATTGCCAGTAGCACGTGTATTGTGGAAACCATACCCTGATATGAAAACAGGTTGCGCAGCATGGATATTGGCCGGCGGTGCGCACCATACTGGTTACAGCCAGACTTTGACTGCAGAACATATGGCTGACTTTGCTGACATGGCCGGTATCGAATGCGTGCTCATCGGAAAAAATACCGATCTTCGCCAACTGAAAAACGAGCTCAAATGGAGCGAAGCGTACTATAGATAAATTCTAATTTCTAAACTCTAAATTCTAAATGATTGGTTAGCTGGTGTAACCCAAACCACCAATTAGCCAATCACTAATAACTAATCTCCAAATCTCTGACCCACATGCAAGCTATCATCTTCGACCTCAACGGAACTATGATCAACGATATGGACTACCATACCCGTGGTTGGCTTTATCTTTTGAACAATGTTTTGGGAGGGGACTTTAGCTGGGACGAGGTAAAACCGCAGATGTACGGCAAAAACCAGGAGGTCCTGGTGAGGATGTTTGGCGCGGGCAGGTTTACTGATGAGGAAATGGAGCGTTTATCTATCGAGAAAGAGAGACGCTACCAGCAGGAGTTTTTGCCAAACCTGGCCCTGCTGCCCGGTCTTCAAGAGTTTCTTGAAAAAGCGTATCAGCTTGGTATTCCGATGGGAATTGGCTCCGCCGCTATTCCATTTAATATCGATTTTGTGTTGGATAACCTCAACATCAGGCACTATTTCAGTGCGATTGTGAGTGCAGATGACGTTATTTTAAGCAAGCCTAACCCTGAAACATTCTTAAAAGTAGCTCAACTGCTTAATGTTGAGCCGACCGAATGTTTGGTGTTCGAAGACGTTCCGAAAGGAGTTGATGCAGCTGAAAATGCGGGAATGAAAGCTGTGGTGATTACAACCACTCATGAAGCTGACGAGTTTTCTGACAAGCAAAACGTACTCTGCTTTGCAAACGATTTTGAAGATAATGACGTTGATGCGCTGCTAGCCCGTTTTAATATTCACCGCAGTAGCGATGTTTAGATAAGGCAGAATTTGAAAATTATTATTTTTTTTCGATAAAATATTAATTTGTTGTTTTATAAATAATTATGCATACCTTGCCGCCTTTAAATTTTTAATTCTAATGCAACACGGAACAGTAAAATTCTTCAATGCAACAAAAGGCTTCGGCTTTATCGTCCCTGATGGCGGTGGTCAAGACATTTTTGTGCATTCAACAGGCTTAATCGACGAAATTCGCGAGAACGACAAAGTCGAGTACGAAGTCGAAAGCGGTCGTAAAGGCCAAAATGCGGTAAAAGTAAAAGTTATTTAATCATAAATAATATTATTACCCGAACTACTAGTCACAGCCGAAAGCTGTGACTTTTTTGTTTTATAAAGCTAGGAACCAGTGGCTTAAATATTTTTTTATAGAAAGGCTAAACACTATTAATAAGGTTTTGTTAAATTTAATAGATAATTGAAAAAAACGTAAACCATGAAAGACCAGGGAAAAATTATTATAGCGCTTTTAGCCGGCGCTGCAGTCGGTGCAGCGGTAGCGTTGCTGCTGGCCCCAAGCAGTGGTTCTGAACTTAGAGAAGATATCGCTGACTATTTTGATGATCTTGCCGGCACCGTGCGTGATAAGGCTGAATCGACTGCTAACAGTATTCGCGATTATAGCAACAGTGCTTTGGACAGATCAAAATCGAAATTCAGAAGCGCCGTGAACGATTTGTCAAATTACAAAGAAGGCATAGCCGACAAGGTGAGAACTAAAGCTAACAACGCCGTTGAAGCCGGCAGAGATGCCATTGAGCACGCCAAATCAAAAGCAAAAGGCGCTGCTGATGATGCGAACGACGCAATTCAAGGCGCTTAAGTAAATTTTAAATCAAAAAAATAAGGCCCCGGGATCCCCGGGGCCTTTCTTATTTTAATGGATATCATCAATTGGCGGACCAGCTGTTATTGCTTTCGTCTGCATCCATAAAAATGCCGCCGTCCAATTTGATAGATTTGATCGCCTTGGCAGTCTTGATGATGATAACCGTTTGTTTCTGATTTTTCTGCCAGCAAGCAGAAGTTTCGTGGAAACTATCTGTTTTACCGTCAGCGTAAACCACCTTCACGTCATACGGCGCAGCAAAGCCGCCAATATTGCTTACATCTAATTTATATTCGCCAATAGTTTTGGTTACTTTGGTTAAGGCAAGGTCGATATAGCCATTAGTAAAGAACCAGTTATTGAAGAACCAGTTCAGGTCTTTTCCCGATCCGCTGTTCATCGAGTTAAAATAATCCCATGGAATCGGGTGCTTGCCATGCCAGTTATCCATATAGGTATGTAGTGCCTTTTTGAACAAGGCATCGCCCAGCATATCTTTCAACGCGAGGTAGCTTAGTGACGGCTTACCATACTCATTGTTCCCTAAACCGCCTCTTAATTCAGTGCCCTGAGTAATAATCGGCATATCTTCTGCTGTCGACGGGTCATGGATCCAGCCATTTATCCTGAACTGTTTATACAATGTTTCGGCTTTCTCTTTTCCCACTTCGGCAGTACCAATCAGCAACTCGAGCGTAGTGGCCCAGCCTTCGTCCATAAATCCGTAGCGGGTTTCGTTGATGCCCATATAGAATGGGAAATAAGTATGCGCTATTTCGTGATCCTGTACAAATTGGGCAAAGTGAATATCGCCGGTGTGGCTATCATTTACCATCATCGGGTATTCCATATCAGCATAACCCTGGAAGGCAGTCATTTTAGGGAAAGGGTAGGGAACTCCGGGCCAGTTATTTGAGAACCAGCTTAGTGAGTTTCTGCCAAATTGAACCGAGTGGTGGAAGTCCTCAGATTTATCCGGGAATGCAGCCTGCATGCTCGAACGACGACCTGTCGCCTTGTCAACAACCACACTTGCAGCGTCCCAATCATAAGTGTCGCTTATGCCTACTGCCATATCGCTCACATAGTTGGCTTTCCAGGTCCAGGTATTCATATCGTTTTGGACGGTTACTTTCCTGCCCTTTGTATCTTCTGGTGTTACGATGTGAATGGTTGAGTCGCTGGTCATCGATTTTTCAAGACGGGCCGCATATTCCGGCTGCAATACTTGTTTTGGATTTTGCAGCGTGCCGGTCGCCCAAACGATGTAGTTTTTGGGCACTGTAACGTTAAGGGTATAATCGTTAAAGTCATTATAGAACTCCAGCGCGTCGATGAATTCTGTTCTGTCCCATCCAGCATAATCATCATATACGCCCACGCGCGGATAAAAATAGGCGAGGTAGAATGAGGTTGAATCTATCACACCTTCGCGGCCCTGGCCAGTTACCAATTGGTAATGCCATGTTAGATCCAGCGTTACGGAATCGTGCGGCATTAACGGTTTTGGCAGGCTCACACCCTGGTTGGTCGATACGCTTTTATTGTTCCAGTTTAGCTGTTTGCCGTCAGCTTTGATAGCATCAACCTGTACGCCATCCGATAAGTAGTTGGCCCCTGAGCCAAAGAAGCGAGCGGCTCCGGGCTTATGAATGTTCATGATCAGCTTAAAATTCAATCTTTTCAGCGTATCCGGACTATTGTTGATGTAAGTGATTTGCTCGGTACCTTTTACATCACGATTTGGCGGAGCCACAGTTACAGAGATATTATAGCGGCCGAAATTTTGCCAGTAATTTTTACCGGGTTTGCCATCGAGTGAACGGGTGCCCTTTTGATAAGCCTTTTTTATGTCGCGCGGCATATAAAGGTCCTGGGCATTTGCCTGCTGCAGAATGAAGAGAAGCAGGCAAGATAAAATGGTGGATTTTAGCATGATAAAATAAATTTGCGAAAATTAAGCATTCTTTGCCCACTTATCTATGTGTTAAAATCATCAATATGGAAGCGAGGCCGATGAAAATTTTTTGTAAATAATTGCTTACAAAATTTGGATAAGCCCCAATTATTCTTTTACTTTGAGAAGTTATTTTAATAGGGGTATTAAATAACTTTTCTAAAGCCGGATCCATTGGGTCCGGCTTTTCTTTTTTCCGGCGGATTTATTGGAGTACTTTTTGATTGAGATATTCCTCTGAGATCATCGAGAATAATTCGTCGTTGTCTGCGCTTTCGTCGCAGCACTCTGCAAGCAACTGGGTCAGTTGGTCATTGCCCATATACTGGTTTATGAGCCTGAGCATTTTAAAAGACGTCAACTCCATGTTTTCTATCATTCTCATGTACAGAATGATGTCCATATCATTGATGATCCTTGATTTATCTTTGCTGTCGCCAAGGTTGTAGGCCTCTTCGAGCACTGCCTTCACTACTTCGCATCCCTCGTCGGACGGTTCGGAGTGCAATAGTTTATACATGTCATCTATGCGCGATTGTTGTTTTTTAACATCCGCATGAGCCTCCATGATGGCAAGTTTCATGTTTTTAAATGACGCAACCTCGGCAAGAGGAGGTAAGTTGCGTGCAAGGTATCCTTTGGTACAGTTAACGCGATTCAATTGGTGGACGAACAGCTTGTCTAATTCGGTTTTGCTTATCGTTTTTGCGGTATCCATAGGTCTGTTTTTTATTTCAAAGATATTACAAACCACAAGGTGATTGGTTTGATAAACCTTTGGAATTCTATGTTTTACATCCATCTGATCGCCGCTTTCCGCGCTTATTAGCAATTAAAATAATAAACGACCGGAAATAAGGCATCCTGCCGATCGTCAAAATCAAATAAATCGTGCTCAGGGCAATTTGCTCA
>JAICXZ010000673.1 GCA_025934475.1 Mucilaginibacter sp.
ATATAGTTGTCGATTTCACCAAACGTTCCTACGGAACGTACGTGTTGTGAACTATATTTTCTACCAACCAGACGCCCCGTCCGGGGCGAAAAAATAAAAATTTCGTTCCGTAGGAACGTTTGGTGGTCGCCGAATAAAGGTACCGGAGCGATATGCGCGCGTTGATTTTGTGGATTAACTTAAATCTGCGAGAGACCCTGAAACGGAGATGGTGTATGGGCTGACATAATGATCATTTTGTCGATGCCAGCAAATGAACTGAGATGCCGAAATCGGCATTATAGCTGCATCAATTATAATTTGGTATATTTGTTAAAACACCGTTGTTATGCTTACCACAGTAAAAGGATATTACGAGGGAGGGAAAATTACATTGGAAGAAAACCCGCCGGTTACCTCCAAAACGGAAGTGATCGTGACTTTTTTGACAAAGAGCGGTAATGTTGTTGCACAGAAAAGAATTCCCGGAAGCTTGAAAGGAAGGGTTTCTCTGCCCGATGATTTTAACGAGCCATTAGATGATTTGAAAGAATACATGTAATGACCGCCAACAGATACTTGTTAGATACGCATTGCCTTATTTGGTTTCAGGAAGATAACCCCAGGATTCCCGCAAACGTAATGCATATTATACAGGACTCAAATAATGAAATTTTTTTCAGCCAGATTAGTCTTTTCGAAATAACTATTAAGCGAAAGGTTGGAAAACTACCCGCTTTCGATGTCAGCATTGAGGACCTATATGAGCGGGCGCTTGATGATGGATTTGCTTATTTGCCCATTCAAAATCAACATCTTTTTAACTACGAAAAAATTCCGTTAAACGAAAGCCATCGCGACCCGTTCGACCGTCTGCTGATCGCAACTGCGTTAACAGAGAATGCCATTATTTTGTCTGGCGACGAAAAATTCAAAATATATAAGGAAATGATTCAGTTAGTGTGGTCAATATGATAGGCTTACTATTTTACCGGGGTCGTCGGCACGCGACTCTGCGCTCCTTGCCCCCGTTGACACCCAAACAAACACCCGGTCTTCCTGTTTTCCGCAGTGGGACACCCAAATCTAAAAGTTAAATAAGTCGGCCAGGTTTCGTTGTTCGTCGGTCGTGATAACTACTTTGGCGATTGGTTGGCCGGACTTGGGTTTGCGGGCATGGATACAGTAGATGGTTTTTGCAATTTCAATCGCCTTTTCAGGACTGAGCGTTGATTTTTTTTCTTTGAGCAATCTTTCCAACTCTTTGTAAACCTTGTAGGCTGTAAATGCAATACATAGGTGCGCCTCTATGCGATGTTGCAATCGGTGATAGATAGGCCGGAGGTTAAGGTCTGTTTTGGCGATACGGAAAGCTTTCTCTATTTGCCAAAGATGACTGTAGTTAGAGATGATCTCCTGCATGGTAAGCGTAGTGTTGGTAATGTATCCTTTAAGGCCGTCCCATCTACTGTCAATAGCTATTTTTTGGGCATCAAGCATGATGTTGATTTCCCCCTCCATTTTCAACAGCCTGTTATACCCCTTATTATTGATCTGAGACTTGGTAAGCTTGCCGGTCTTGAGCAGCTTTTCCAGCCTGCGTATAGCCCGCTGCCGATTGTCATTATCCTTTAGCGCCCTGGCCTGGGCATAGTTGATGATAAGCCGGCTACCGTCATCACGTAGCAACTCGGCGCTCTGCCCGTCTTTGAGGGTAAGGCGGAGGATGGCAGCCCTGGTACCGGCAGATTCGGTCTTGAGCCTGGCCCCTATAATATATTGATAGCCATTAAGCCGCAGGGCTTCAATATTACTCCCTGAGAGCAATCCCGCATCTGCCACTACGGCCAACTGGCTGAGTTTGTATTTTCGCCGGAACAGGTTGAGTACCGGCATCATCGTATGTCCTTCAAATTTACTCCCCTGAAATATGTCGTAAGCCAGCGGATAGCCCCCGGCGCTTACCAGCAAGCCTAACAATATTTGCGGGTTCTGATGCCTTCCCTCCTTAGAAAAACCAGCCTTACGTAACTTGTCTTCCTGTTTTATCTCAAAATAAAGTGTGGTTACATCATAAAACACCACACTGATCTGTTGGTTCAGCACCTGTAGCGTATGCTTGTAACTTATGCATTGTACCTGGCGCTTTTGTGTTTTATTAAGTTTGTCCAGGTAACGGTATACCTGATCCTCATCGACAATATAACCTTCATAGCGGCGCAGGTATTCGGTTGTCTTTAGCTTACTGACCGGATAGCACAGCCGGGCAAGCACCAGCTTGCGAAACAGTTCATCGGGTATGGCATTGAAACCAATAGCATCAAAAATGCCCCCTAATAAAAGTGAGGGTCCGATGATGCGTATGCTGCTGATACTGGCAACAAACCGGTCAAATAGCGCGTCCGCCTGCTCAAAATCGAATTCTACTGTTCCCGTTCGTTCACGTATCCAAAGCTCACCTTTTACCACCAGGGCCGCTATCTGTTGCTCGTCGGCAGAACTCCCCATGGTTTTAACTACCCGGTATTTGCCGCGTGACTTGTCTATCACCTGGATGCTCACCAGTCCGCTTTGGTTCTTCTTCCGCCGTACAAACATGCCCCAATTTACGCTGGGACACCCTAAGACACCCAATACTAAATTGTAACTAATTGATAATCAGCAAATATTGAAATTTCAAAATTTCATTTTCAAAAAGTGCGGAAAACAGGAAAACGGTCTTTTCCGAGCGCCGCCGCCAAAACGTGCTGCGCGAGCGTGGATGGCCACAGGTCCTGGCCCCTCACGACCAGGTCGATCCCATAAAAAAGGTCGTCCACAACCGAAGCCAGCTGATAAGCCGGGAAGCCGTCTTTTTTTCTCACCACAAAATTGTGCATTTCGTCAGGCAATCCCGCGTGAACAAGCGCGCCATCATAACGCCTCACTGTCAGTTCC
>JAICXZ010000346.1 GCA_025934475.1 Mucilaginibacter sp.
AGGTGATAGCCAATAACAAGCTGGATGAGGAATTTTTCAATATGGCGCAATCGGGCCAGTTGATGCTGCATGTGCGTTATGAGGAATATACCGACGAGTTTGGGATGGTGCATACCCGCATGACCGATCCAAAGATCGTTCGGGAAGTGGGCAGCAAAATGGTTTATAAAAAGCCTGAAAAGCTGCATAAATACGACACTGCTTATGTGGATTATATTGATCCGCAATTTGGCAAGCAAACTATACCAATGGTGCAGATCAATCCGCTATGGCAGCGCGAGCAGGATCGAAAAAGGAGCGAGCGCCAGTTTAACGAGGTGAAAAAGATGCTGGAGGCCGACTCGATCCAAAACCTGGAAAAAGTTGGTAAATCAAATGTCATCGAAAACCTGGCTTTTGAGTACCAGCAGTCAGATGAGCCGCTCGCAAAGCGTTTGAATCCTTTCTGGATAGACTCATTGCTGCAATTTGAATTGCATAACAAGGGCATATTCCTGCCTTATAACTATAGTGTAAGCACATTTAATACAGATTCGCTGCTGTTTTCGAATGCTAGTTATGCCGGTGGTGAGAAGCTGAGTGCGGAAGATGCCAGCGCTTACCAGGTGTCTATTTTCAGTAAGGAAGTGATCAACGATCCGGGTAAGATCAGGATCTATTTTCCGCAAAAAAATAAACTGATCCTCACTAAACTGACCGCGTCGGTGGCTACTTCCGGGGCTTTGCTGTTTGTGTTGATCGTCTGTTTTGGTTACACTATTTTCCTGATCGTGAAGCAAAAGAAGGTTTCGGAGATGAAAATGGACTTCATCAACAACATGACCCACGAGTTTAAGACGCCGGTATCTACCATCATGATTGCCAGTGAGGCCCTTAGAGATAAAGATATCATTGAAGATAAAGCCAGGGTAGAACGACTGGCTAATATCATCTTCGAAGAAAACCAGCGATTGGGAAGTCATATCGAACGTGTATTGAATATCGCTCGCATTGAAAAGAACGACTTTAAGCTGGATATCAGGGATCTTGATGTGAATGAAATGGTGACTACTGTGCTCGATAGCATGGCGCTGAAACTACAGAAACACCAGGTTGTTGCCCATTTAAACCTGGATGCCCAAAATGCAGTGATCCAGGCTGATGAGCTGCACTTCTCCAACGTATTGTACAACCTGATTGATAATGCTATCAAATATAGCCCTGAGACCCCTGAGATTACCATCAGTACCTTTAACAAAGAGGGAAACCTGGTAATACGCGTGGCCGACAAGGGCATCGGCATGAGCCGCGATCAGCAAACCAAGATATTTGAGCAATTCTATCGTATCCCGACCGGAAACCTGCACGATGTTAAAGGCTTCGGGTTGGGTTTGAGTTATGTGAATACGATTGTTAAGAGATTGAACGGCACCATCAGCGTAAGATCTGAAAAAGAAAAAGGTTCGGAATTTGAATTGAAATTCCACACAGCATAAAATATAAAATATGAAGAAAATACTATTGGTTGAGGACGATCCGAATCTGGGACTACTTTTACAGGATTACCTGCAGCTGAAGGGTAAATTTGAAGTTATTTTATGCAAAGATGGCGACGAGGGCCTGCGCACCTTTACCAAACACAATTTCGACCTGCTGATCCTGGATGTGATGATGCCACGAAAAGATGGTTTTACCCTTGGTAAAGAGATCAGGAGAATTAACGATAAAGTGCCTATCATCTTTGCGACCGCAAAGGGGATGATCGAGGATAAGACGCAAGCCTTTAACCTCGGTGGCGACGATTATATTACCAAACCTTTCCGCATCGAAGAACTGCTGTTGCGCATCAATGCTTTATTGAAACGCGTAAACAATGCCGAAAAAACTGAAGAGGAAAAACAAACGCATTTTAAGATCGGCAAATACGATTTTGACTACACCACGCAGATGATATCGATAGGAGATACCATGCATAAGCTTTCGACCAAAGAAGCAGAGTTGCTGCGCCTGCTATGCCTGCGTAAGAACGAGGTGCTCACCCGTGAGGAAGCCTTGCTCAACATCTGGCATGACGATAATTACTTCAACGGACGCAGCATGGATGTATTCCTGAGCAAGATTAGGAAATACTTAAAGGATGATTCGTCAGTTGAGATCATCAATGTGCATGGACGTGGTTATAAGCTGCTGATCAATTGAGGCTTTTATGCGCTGGCGCTGTTTCCCGGGTGACGAACAAACAGGATACCAAAAAGGACCGCAAAAATAGCATAGACGCCCGTCAATATAAAAACCGCGAAGTATTGGTTACCGCTGCTGGCAAGCCATTTAATCAGGGCCAGGCAACCGATTGCAAAGTGCGATAAATTGGCAATTACCAGCGGTTTATTATAAATACCGCCAACAATACTTCCTTTTGCCATCCAGTTCAACATGCCAAACCCAAAATATAGTGCGCCCAGAATCTGTATAACTAATTGCGATGGTTTTGCTGCAGCTAAACCGATATGATTTGCAATCTCATTTGGGAAAAAAGTCATACTGACTCCCGCCAGGGCAAGAAATACAGCGCTGACGCTCATAATTAACTTGGTGTTCATGTTTTTGTTATAGAGGTTTTGGTGTCGGCTAATGTAACAATAATTTCTCCTGCGATGAAAACTACAGGGCATTCACGCGCTCACCAAAATGGATAATATTTCCGTTATTATCCAAAATGCTGAATTGCTTCATTCGCCACGGCTTTTCTTCCAGTTTACCTTCAGGGTGGATAACGCCTAGCGGCTCGTATTGTGCATAAAGCTTATCAATCTCCTTTACATTAATGTAGCAACCGGTAGCCTTCGGAATTTCAGGATCTTTGCAGGGCCAAAGGTGCAAATGCACTTTGTCCTTACTCAGCCTACCCAACTCGAATGGACAGTGAAGTCAAGTTTTTCGGTATAAAATTTAACGGTTTCTTCTTCGCTTAACGAAGCCAGGATTGGAACGGCAGATTTGAGCCTATTAAGGTATTAAGTTTTCAAGGTCGTTAATGTCTTTTGCGCGGCCTGCGGCTTTTTTAGCAGCTAATAAGTTGGTTAGATGTATTGTTTTTATTTGCACATCGTTCTCTTCAAAAATAACAGCATTATTATAACATTCTTCAAAATCAAGGCCTTTAACTTTAACCATGATATCAATTGAAACTGGTGGCTTGCCAAATTTAAAAAGATCCCACTCTGGGTGGTTTAAAAAATTTTCTTTTGTCATGTCAAAAACTGGCATGCCAAAATTTAAAAAAGCCATCTTTAATTTGTCGTAATTTTCTGGTTTCCTGTCAACCCATATGTCCATATCACCAGTGGTTCGATGATAGCCGTGCAGAATAACCGAATATCCACCTACCAGTATATATCTAACATCATAATCGTTTAGACATCGAATAAAATCCTGGAAGTCTTCATTGAAAATATTCCCCATTTTACTTACGGGCAATAGCCTTGAAAATTGTTTTATCTAATCGTGGCGGGTCATTTTCAGGATAATTATAAGCCACGCTATTCAGGTAGTTCGCTATTTTTAGTCTTTCCTGCCAAGTCAGTTTCCGAGAGTACGCGGCGTCGGCTTTTGTCGCTTCATCGGCGGTTTGTGCTTTAAATGCTGTTCGATCCAATCGATATGATCCCATATCTCAAATATACTCCAAATACCGAATGCACCGTAACAAATTTGTTAATGGCTATGGCAAGAAGTTAGTCTTAAAATAGATAGGTTTGTTTATTCTTAATATTAACTGACTGAACAATGAAAAGAAAATTACTTTTTTCAGCATTATTTATTGCCGCCATCTCAGGCGCAGCTTTCGCCCAGGGCGAGGGCGATCCGGCAATGCTCCAGAAGATCCGCGACGAGGGGATGAACCACTCGAAGGTGATGGAGACCGCCTTTTATTTAACCGATGTTTCCGGTCCCCGCCTGGCTGGTTCGCCCGGATTAAAGCGCGCGCAGGATTGGGCCGTAGGTCAACTTAAAACCTGGGGTATGGCAAATGCACAACGCGAGCCATGGGGCAAATTTGGCAAAGGCTGGGAAGTGCAGAAAAACTATGCGGCTATTACGGTTCCTTATTACCATGCCATCATTGCCATCCCCAAAGCCTGGACGCCTGGGACTAATGGCGATATTAAAGGCGAAGTTGTCATGGTGAAGATTGACACCACAGCCGATTTTGATAAATACAAAGGAAAACTGGCTGGTAAGATCGTAATCTTCGATACCAAAACTCAGCTAGCGGGCGGTACCAAAGCCGACTTGACCCGTTATACCGATGAGGAGCTCGACAAGATGGAGAAAGCCACCTATGAATCGGCTGGTCAGCGTCGCCCTCAAAATCCTCAAATGAGCGCATTTATGCGTTTACGCGCTTTGCGAAATGCCACCACCGCCTTTTTGCAACAAGAGAACGTGGCGTTGATATTAAGCCAGGCAAGGGGAACCGACGGTACAGTATTTACTACGAATGGCGCATCTTATGCTGATACCGCCAAAGCTGTTGCACCTGAGCTGGAAACCAGCGGCGAAGATTACCAGCGCATTTTGCGCCTTGCAAAAGCAGGTATCAAAGTTGAAATGGAGGCTAACGTCAAAACACAATTCTTTACTGACGACTTACAAGGTTATGATGTAGTTGGCGAAATACCCGGCACTGACAAAAAGTTAAAAGATCAGCTGGTAATTATCGGCGGCCACCTCGATTCGTGGCACGCAGCCACAGGTGCGACCGATA
>JAICXZ010000068.1 GCA_025934475.1 Mucilaginibacter sp.
CAAAAGACTAGCTCAATGATAGTAAGTATAATAGTCGCAATAGGGGAAAACAATGCGATCGGCAAAGACAACCAACTACTTTGGCATTTACCTGCCGATCTGAGGCATTTCCGGGATAAAACTTCGGGCCATACCATTATTATGGGTCGCAAGACTTTTGATTCGGTTGGAAAACCATTGCCTAAGCGCCGTAATATTGTGGTTACCCGACAGGATATCCAGATTGAAGGTTGCGAGGTTGTGAAGTCGATAGAGGAAGCCCTGGAGCTTTGTAAAGAGGAGCACGAGGTATTTATTGGCGGCGGAGCTGAGATTTACCGCCAGGCCATGAGTAAAACCGATCGGATTTATCTGACCATCGTTCACCAAACTTTTGACGCTGATACCTTTTTCCCGGAGATCAATCACGAGCTCTGGATCGAAACTTCACATGTCGATCACCTGGCAGATGAGAAGAACAGTATCCCTTATTCATTTATCACATTGGAAAGAAAATAATAAGGAATTTTTAAATCCTAAACCTCTAATGCTAAAATCTGGCATCGATTTACAGACCCAAAAATGCTTTCGGCTTTGTACTTTTTGCCTTCAACTTACCCGTTACACACATCCCCGCAAATTGTTTGAATATAAAATTTTATGCTTCTAAAATTTTATTAGATTTGCCGTCTTGTTTAAAAAAGCTTATAAACTAATTTATTACATATCATAATTTACAATGCAAGGTAAAGGAGTTGTTAAATTTTTCGCCGTTCTTCTGGCGTTAGTGTGCCTGTACATGTTGTCGTTTACCTGGGTGGTGCAGAAGGTTAAAAATGATGCCAAAGCATATGCTGCCAAAAGAGGTACTAACAAAGTATCACCGTCCCGAGACTCGATAGCGTATATGGACTCGATGTCCAACAGGCCGGTATATCCTATACTCGGTCACACACTTCAGTATTGCGAGAGCCATGAGCTTGCTCTTGGTCTCGACCTACAGGGCGGTATGAGCGTTACCATGCAGGTTTCGTTGCGCGAACTTGTTAACACGCTTTCGAACAAAAACCCTGACCCTGTATTTGTTCAGGCTTTAAACCAGGCCGACGTAGAAAGCCGCACCAGCCAGAGCGACTATATTACACTTTTTGTAAATGCTTACGAAAAGCTGAACCCTAACGGTAAGCTGGCCGCGATATTTGCTACTAAGGACAATCAAACCGAATTAAAGTATAACGACGATAACGCTAAGGTAGAAGCCTATCTTAAGAAACAGGCTGATGTTGCCGTAGCCAATACTTATACAGTTATCAATACCCGTATTGACCAGTTTGGTGTTACCCAGCCTAACGTACAGTTGCTGAAAGACAGAAACCAGATATTGATAGAGCTACCAGGCGTAACCGAACCTGAGCGTGTCCGTAAGCTATTACAAGGCACAGCCGAACTCGAGTTTTACAACACTTTCGACAATACTCAAGCTTTTGCTACGCTGAATAGCATTAACCAGTTGCTGTCGGCAAAAGCCAAATCAACTAAAGACACTTCAAAGACAGCCAAAGCTGATACCGGCAAGAAAGCACATAAGCTTGCAGGCAATAAGCCAGACACTGCTTCTAAAGGCGCATTGTCGTTGCTGAACAAAGTAAATAAAAATGCCAAGAACGATACATCATCTTCGGCATTGGCAGGCAAAGCACAGGCTCAGGCACAAAACCCGCTGTTTGCTGTGTTGGCCCCAATGGGTGGACAACAAGGCTTGTATCCTGGTCCAGTAGTTGGTCATGCAGCTAAGAAAGATACTGCAAAAATCAATGCATTCTTCAGAAGCCCTGATGTTAAGGCTTTGATCCCGCAAAACATGAAATTCATGTGGAGCGTGAAAGCTATTAACGATCAGGCTACCGATAACAGCAATGGTCCAAAAGACAAAATATTTGAACTCTTCGCGATTAAGTTGTCAGGTGCCGACAACACTGCTGCATTGAGCGGCGAGGTTGTAACCGATGCTCGTAGCGATGTTGATCAGCAAAAAGGTGGCTGGGAAGTTACCATGTACATGAATTCGGTTGGTGCTCAAAAATGGAAAGAGATCACCGCTGCAGCAGCCCCTAAAGGCGGTAACCAGAGAGGCGACGCGATTGCTATCGTACTCGACAACAATGTGTACTCAGCACCAGAGGTAAACGGCGAAATACCTGGGGGTGTATCATCTATATCCGGACACTTTACACAAGAAGAAACTACCGACTTAGCCAACGTATTAAAAGCCGGCCGTCTCCCTGCCCCTGCATTAATCGTTTCTGAAACAACTGTAGGTGCCACATTGGGTCAGCAGGCTATCAACGCTAGCTTATTGTCTTGCGTGCTTGGCTTTATCGTGGTTTTGATCTTCATGGTTGCTTACTACAACCGCGCCGGAACTGTGGCTGTTATTGCTGTATTGTTCAACGTATTCTTCCTAATGGGTATCCTCATTAGTATGAATGCGGTATTGACCGTTCCCGGTGTTGCTGGTATCGTACTGACACTCGGTATATCGGTTGACGCAAACGTACTGATCTATGAACGTATGCGGGAGGAGCTGGCGCTTGGTAAATCAATCAAGCTGGCTGTTACCGATGGTTTTAAACATGCATTATCATCAATTCTGGATGCCAACATCAGTACCTTTCTTACCGGTTTGATCCTGTTGGTATTCGGCAGCGGTCCAATCAGGGGTTTTGCAGTGGTATTGTTGATCGGTATCGTTACCTCGTTATTCTGCTCGTTGCTGATTTCCAGGATCATTTTCGAATGGATGACAACCAAAGGCTGGGATATTAAAGTATCTAATCCATGGAGTTCACATACGTTTAAAAACGCCAACTACGCCTTCGTAAAAAACAGGTTTAAATTCTATATTTTCTCAGGAGTATTTATAGCTGCAGGTCTGGTCTCGATGTTTACCCAAGGCTTTAATTACGGTGTCGATTTTGTGGGTGGACGTAATTACATTGTCCATTTTGACAATCCAAATGTCACCACGGAGATGATACACAATGTTATCGATAAGCCATTGGGCGCCACCGAAGTGAAAACGTTTGGCACAAATGAAATAAGCATAACAACCAAGTACAAGATCGAAGATAACTCGACAGCGGCTGATGCTGAAGTTAGAACCGCTCTTATCAATGCTTTGGCCCAAAACCCTGTAACAAAGATCCAGGATAAGAATATTGGAACATACCAGAAAGTAAAGGCTACAATAGCTGAAGGCTTGAAACAGTCTGCATTCTGGACCATATTTATCGCTATCATCGTTATTTCCGCTTATATCCTGATACGTTTCCGTAAATGGCA
The DNA here is from genome assembly GCA_025934475.1 of Mucilaginibacter sp. Taxonomy (GTDB): domain Bacteria; phylum Bacteroidota; class Bacteroidia; order Sphingobacteriales; family Sphingobacteriaceae; genus Mucilaginibacter. Next base: position 3,322 of record JAICXZ010000068.1, read on the forward strand.
GTTCAGTTTAGGTGCCATGATCGCTACTGCTCATGATGCGCTGATGGTATTATCATTCTTCTCATTGTTTAAACAGTTTATACCGTTCCTTGATATTGACCAGTCGTTTATCGCTGCCATATTGACGGTAATCGGTTACTCTATCAATGACACGGTTGTGGTATTTGACCGTATCCGCGAGTTCCTGAACTTGCATCACTCGGCATCAGACGATCCGAAAGAAGTGATCAACCACGCTATTAATAAGACCCTTAGCCGTACTATCATCACTGCTTTGACGGTATTATTCGTATTGATCGTGTTATTCATCTTCGGTGGCGACGTTATTCGCGGTTTCTCTTTCGCGTTATTAGTGGGTGTGTGCTTCGGTACTTATTCATCTATCTGTATCGCAACACCGGTTATCGTCGACTTTGGGAAAAAAGATTTAAAATAAAGTCATATTATATTTTTAATGAAGGCTCCAATAACAATTGGAGCCTTTTTTGTTGTATCTGTAGGTAAATATTCTCTATATGAACACAACAGACACAACACGCTATCCTCAAGTGGTCATTGTTGGTGGTGGATTCGGAGGGTTGCAGGTAGCCAAAGCATTGGCCGACAAACCGGTCGATATATTAATGCTGGACAAACATAATTATCATACATTTCAACCCCTGCTCTACCAGGTAGCAACAGGCAGCCTGGAATCGGGATCTATCGCCTTCTCGTTGCGGAAAAATTTCGATAACCAGAAAAATTTAAGGTTCCGCATTGCCGAAATGACGGCCATAGACCCGGATAAAAATACCATCGATACAACCATTGGCGAAATCAAATACGATTACCTGGTAATTGCAACAGGTTCAACCACCAATTTCTTTGGCAACAAGGACATTGAGCACAATGCCATGCCAATGAAATCAATACCTGAGGCTTTAAACCTGCGGTATATGATGCTGCAAAACCTGGAGGAAGCAGTATTGCAAAAAACCAAGGAGGACCGCGAGCCTTATTTGCACTTTGTATTGGTAGGCGCCGGCCCTACGGGCGTCGAGCTTGCAGGAGCATTGGCAGAACTGCGAAATCATATTTTAACCAAGGATTATCCTGAACTGAATAAGGATGATATGAAGGTATACCTGGCAGACTTTATGCCCCGTGTATTGGGTAATATGTCAGAGCAGGCATCGGCATCAGCCAAACAATTCCTCGAAAAAATGGGGGTCGAAGTACTGCTCAATGCCAAAGTCAATTCTTATGATGGTACTACTATTCATTTTGAAGGTGGCAAAAGCATCCGAAGCAAAAACGTGATCTGGTCGGCAGGTGTAACGGGAGTTGTGCCGGAAGGAATAAGCAAGGACCTGATAGTTCGCGGCAACCGGATAAAAACTGATAATATTTGTCGAGTGGCCGGATACTCCAACATCTTTGCCATCGGCGACGTTGCGGCTATGATCACCGAAGAAACGCCAAAAGGGCACCCAGGTGTAGCGCAGGTGGCTATTCAAATGGGCAAAAATGTAGGCAAAAACATTATGCATATCATTAGAGGAGAGGCTACCGAACCATTTAAGTATTTTGATAAAGGTTCGCTGGCAACCGTTGGACGTAACAAAGCCGTAGCTGATTTAGGGAAGGTCAAATTCCAGGGATTTTTTGCCTGGGTAGTGTGGATGTTTGTCCACCTGATGTCGCTGGTCGGATTCAGGAATAAGGCAATAGTTCTGATTAGTTGGATAGGCAGCTATATTAGCTACAATGGCGGATCGCGATTGATTATACGCCGTTTTGTGAAAGAAACGGTGCCCCAGGAAAACGAACCAGTGCCGCATTCGGATTAAACTCCTGCGGCTGATTAGGGTGGAATGTGATATAACCTTATATTAGCATATTTAAATTCTGCTATGAAAACCTTATTTACAGGTGTTTTGCTATTGCTTGCATCTTTAATTGTCCGGGCGCAGGAAGGGGGCACGGTGCGCACTTCCCAGGCACCCCAGGTGGAAAAATCGACCGAGGTTGACACCGTTGGCTTGAGGCTGGATAACACCAACGCCTATTTCCAGAAAACCTTCAAAGTTGACAGCAATATTAAGATCAGCACTATTTATGTGCGGGCATTGCAGTTTATGGCGGCGAAAAACTTCCAGCAGACGTACGGCTACGAACAGGAAGGTAAGATGATATTCACTTCGACCCAGGACCTGAATACCACAATAGGTACCGTTGAGCCAAGCGAGGAAATGAACCCCTACACCGTTCAGTTTGCATTCATTATCGATATGAAAAACGGGCGTTATCGTTGTACTATAAGCAATGTCGTTTTTTTTCTCCCTTCGGATTATGGTAATCGGCGGATGACGTTGTATGAAGTCTATGAAAAACAAACAGGCAATGAATCAAGACGAATTACACGCAATGCTAAAATGCTGATCGATTCGTTTGAACGATACCTTGTTGACCTGACCAAAGGCCTGCACACCGAAGTGGAGCATAAAGCCGATATTTATAATTCAAAGTTTTAACGTCAAAAATGCCTCCAGCCATACAGATCACGGAATGCCCGAGGGACGCCATGCAGGGCATTCATGAATTTATTCCAACAGATATCAAGGCTGATTATATCAATCTGTTGCTGAAGGTAGGATTTGACACAATCGATTTTGGAAGCTTTGTCTCCCCTAAAGCCATTCCACAAATGCGGGACACTGCGGAAGTGCTGAAAAGACTGGATTTAAGCGGCAGCCGCTCTAAACTGCTGGCTATTATTGCCAACTACCGCGGCGCGGAAGATGCATCAAAGCACGATGAAATAACTTACCTGGGTTTCCCTTTTTCAATTTCGGAAACGTTTCAGCAACGTAATACCAATGCCAGCATTACCGAGGCATTTGAAACAGTAAAAAGAATAAGGGTCCTGTGCGATACGACCGGCAAAGAACTGCTTGTTTACCTGTCAATGGGTTTCGGCAATCCCTATGGCGACGGGTGGAGCAAAGAACTTGTTCTTGACTGGGCCCAAAAGCTAGCCGCAGAGGGCGTTAATTATATCTCGCTGGCCGATACCATCGGTATAGCCGAACCTGCGCAAATAAGCGAGCTTTATGGCCTTTTATCGACCAATCTGAAAGGCACCACGCTTGGGGTTCACTTGCATTCTACACCCAACACCTGGCGCGAAAAGGTTGAGGCTGCCTATCAAAGCGGCTGTAACCGATTTGATACCGCGCTAAAAGGTTACGGCGGCTGCCCGATGGCAAAAGACGAGCTGACAGGCAATATCGCTACTGAAAATGTAGTTGGTTACCTGCAACAAAAAGGGGTCGATTTAGGGATTGATATCAAGAAATTGAGCGAAGCGATAGAATTTTCGAATCGCGTTTTTTTATGATTTGCCGCCACGCAATAAAATCGAAAATTCGAAATCCGAAATCCGAAATCACTCCTTTACCATCTTATAGTGCCATATCCCAGCTTCTTCAAACTGAGGACCAGTTTTAGCAAAGCCAAAGCGCTCATATAAGGTTACAGCCGCTACCTGGGCATGAAGGTAGATGTAATCGGTATCTGGCGGCAGATCGGCTAAGACAGCTTTTACGAGGGCCTGCCCTATTCCATCTCCGCGAAATTTGCTCAACACAGCAAAACGTTCCAGCTTGTAACCATTTTCAGTTTTGCGCCAGCGGGCAGCTCCTGCAGGTTCATTGTCTACGGTGACTAGAAAATGATGAGATACGTCCTCATTTTCCCATTCCAGCTCAGGTGGGCAGTTTTGCTCATCAACAAATACTTCACGCCTGATCGCGAACACTTTTTCAAGGTCGACGGGATCAGTTACGTTTCGTACTTGTATAATTTTCATTTCTTGAGGTAAAAGGTTAAAGGCGAAGGGATAAAGGTAAAGGGCAAAGATGATTAAAGGATATAAAAACCTTTCACCTTTGCCCTTTCGCCTTTAACCTACAGTTTGCTGTTAACGTCGATACAGTTAAGGTCTTCGAATGCACCTTTGAGGCGTTTTACGAAGTTCTCTTCTGCTTTACGCAACCAAACACGTGGGTCGTAGTATTTTTTGTTCGGCGAGTCTTCACCTTCAGGGTTGCCGATCTGGCTTTGCAGGTAGCCTTCTTTCGATTTGTAATAATCTTTGATGCCCTCCCAGAATGCCCATTGCATATCCGTATCGATATTCATCTTGATGGCGCCGTAAGAAATAGCTTCGCGGATCTCTTCCTGTGATGAACCAGAGCCACCGTGGAATACGAAGTTGATTGGTTTTTCTTCCGAAAGATTGTATTTCTTCTTTATATACTCTTGTGAGTTATGCAGGATAATCGGCTGTAACTTTACATTACCCGGCTTATAAACACCGTGTACGTTACCAAAAGCAGCCGCAACAGTAAAGCGTGGGCTTACTTTAGATAATTCTTCGTAAGAATAAGCAACCTCTTCAGGCTGGCTATATAAGTGATGGCTCTCAATACCAGTATTATCCACACCATCTTCCTCTCCGCCTGTTACACCAAGTTCAATCTCTAGTGTCATTCCCATCTTGGCCATACGGGCCAGGTATTTAGCCGAGATTTCAATATTCTCCTCAATCGGTTCTTCAGAAAGATCGAGCATATGAGATGAGAACAAAGGCTTACCGGTTTCTGCATAGAATTTTTCGCCGTAATCCAACAAACCGTCTACCCACGGTAATAATTTTTTTGCGCAGTGATCGGTATGTACAATAACTGCAACACCATAGTGCTCAGCCAGCAAATGGATGTGCCTGGCTGCGGAAACGCCGCCCAGGATGCAAGCCTGAAGGCCAGTATTATCAAGCGATTTACCCGCGTAAAACTGCGCGCCGCCATTTGATAATTGGATAATAACAGGCGAATTAACAGCTTTTGCTGTTTCCATTACGCCATTAAGCGTATTTGTGCCTGTAACATTTACTGCAGGTAGTGCAAACTGGTGCTTCTTGGCTATCTCGAACAGCTCCTGCACCTGATCGCCGTGCAGAACACCTTTGTAATTTTTTAAGCTCATGAATTGATTGTTTCGGGGCTCGAATTTATAAAATTTATTAGTACATGGCATCATTTATTTAATTATTATTAAGTAAGTCTATAAATTATATCAACATTTGTAAACAATACACCTTCCCGAACCTTTTTATAATTCTATTGCATCAATAATATTTTTCGTTTCTTTGCACATGATTGGAGGATCAGTTAACGAATGACCTGGTTTAAAAGAGAATCAAAAGGCATTATTACCACAACCGAGGAGAAAAAGGAAGCTCCCGATGGCATATGGAACAAATGCCCGAACTGCAAAAAGCCGCTTCACTATACCGAACAGGTAGAAAATCAATACGTTTGTCACTACTGTGGTTATCATCTCAGGATAGGATCGAAAGAATATTTTTCCATTCTTTTTGACGACAACCAGTTTACCGAACTGGATGCTAACCTGCGTTCGGGCGATCCATTGAGTTTCGTAGATACCAAGAAGTATACCGACCGAATTACAGAAACCACCAGCAAGACAGGTCTGAAGGATGCATTACGTGCCGCATATGGCAAAATTGATGGGCTGGATATTGTGATTGCCTGTATGGATTTCAATTTTATCGGCGGATCGATGGGCTCGGTAGTTGGCGAAAAGATATCACGTGCTATTGATCATGCTATTGAAAATAAAGTGCCCCTGCTGGTTATATCCAAGTCGGGTGGTGCGCGCATGATGGAAGCCGCCTTCTCGTTGATGCAGATGGCCAAAACTTCAGCCAAACTGGCTTTGCTAGCCAAGGCTAAGGTACCTTATATATCCTTACTTACCGACCCGACAACAGGTGGTGTAACCGCATCCTACGCGATGCTCGGCGACATCAATATTGCGGAACCCGGCTCGTTGATCGGTTTTGCCGGACCGAGGGTAATAAAAGAAACTATCAAGAAAGATCTCCCAAAAGGTTTTCAAACTGCTGAGTTTGTTCAAGAACACGGTTTTCTCGACTTTATAGTCGATCGCAGGGAGATGAAAGAAAAACTTGCAACTTTCCTCAAATTAATGGCGAACTAGTTCTAACACAGTATAAAAGAAAAGGTCC
>JAICXZ010000472.1 GCA_025934475.1 Mucilaginibacter sp.
ATCGGTGGGAAGTGGATCAAACCGGTAACAGCTTCATTCTCCGGCCAATGGAAGGATTGGGATCCTGCGCTTAGTCCTGACGGGAAACGCCTGGTTTTCGTATCAACTCGCCCATTGGATGGGATGCCACAAGACAAAGCTCAAAAGAACGCACACCTGTGGTATGTGGATAAACTCTCCGGTGATAGTTGGTCATCGCCAAAACATTTTGACGCACCGGTAAACGTTGAAGGCTGCAATGATTTTGGTCCGTCCGTTAGCGGCTCCGGAACCATTTGCTTTTGCGCGCGCAACAGGGATGGCAACAAGGGGATGCGAGGCTATTATGTAAAATGGATGGGCGATCACTACGACAAGCCAAAAATACTTGCATTAAATGGCGACACCGAAATATTCGACCCGTTCATAGCGCCGGATGAGCGATATATCATCTTTGTAAGCAATGGCGACCTCTATATCAGCTATCGCAAAGGCGACGATTGGTCGCAGGGCCAAAAACTAGGCGCAAACGTCAATAACGGTAAGGGAAATTTTGATCCTTATATCTCACCCGACGGCAAAACACTTTACTACTCACAGGATAAAGCTCCGGGTATTTTAATGATCCCTGTCAATCTGCCCCGGTCATGACCTTTAAATAATGGATGTTTTGATTTACATCGGACTCATATTGCTTGGAGGGTTGCTCAACTTTTTATGGGAACCCAACGCCAAATCGGTTTACTGCCTGGCGAAGGTTTACCTTATTTTAGCAATTTACCTGGCCATTGCTGTTTGGGTGTATTATTTCGCGGGTATCACCAACGAGTTCCTGCTCAAGGCGCTTAGCATCGTTATTCAATATGGCGGTTACCTTGCGCACCTTGCACTAGGTTATCTGTCAGGTAATGTCCTGATCAATCTAAAATCGAAAGATGAAAAACCCATAGATCCGGAACTAAAGAGCATCATCGGATTCACACTTTGGGCCATTTCGGTTACTATCGGTAATTCGTACCTCGTTTTCTCGGTAGGTAAATCGACCAATATGCCTTATATGATCGGGTTCTTCAAACAATCAGGTTATGCCTTATGGTTTCTATACTTTATTATAGCTGCCGAGGCTGCCGGCGCTATTGGTATTTTGCTCCATTTCAAACTCAAAACGGGCGCCCTGGCATCAATTGGCTTGGCGCTCATTACGCTGGGCGCCGTTTATACCCATCTGCATAATCACGACCCCTTTTCGGATTCTTATGACGCCCTTTCCGAATTACTCAACCTGTCGTTCATCCTGCTGCTCTATTATTTCGAGAAACAGGTAAACCGAATTCCGAACGACACCCAGATCTACGTCATTTAGTTCAACATGAAACATATTACGTTATTTGCTCTTTTCAGCGTCAGCGCTTTGTTTGCCGGTGCGCAAACAGCAAAGCGGTACAACAGTGCCGATTTTTTCAAGCTGAAGATCGCTGTCGGACAAAAACTGGGGAACATTTTTTCGCGAACTATCTCTTACAAATCGGCGGATTTTCCCGAGCAGGTTTTTCGTGCGGCAGGGACGGGTATTTACACGGTTACCAAGGCCGATCCTATCGCACCCGAATTTGATGGCGTATTTCGGTATGATGGCAGGCCCGAAAGCCATTCAAAAGTCATCATGACTGATTGGGGAAAGACGGTAAACTATGACGGAACAGTTTCGACCAATACCGATGGCAGTGGCGTTTTGTATAACTCGCTCATATGGGGTAAACCTCCGGTAAAGATAGCCAAAGGCGATTCGTGGCAGGTGACAATTTCGCAGGCGTGGGAGCTGGGCGGTCCGGGCATGCAAACCGTCACTGTAATTGATATTGATGCTGCAAGCCACACGGTGAGGCTCAAAAGAGAAGGCAACGGCGATGGTTTTTATGATGGCGACAAGCATCAGCTAAGCATCACTAAAGACGGCAACCTCATGAAAATGGATGTAACACCTGGTACCACCCATTGGATCGGTTACACAACTTTTCAAAACGGCCTTGTGATCAGTGATGAGTTAATGTCAACCCGCGATGTCACGCTCTCGACTGATTCAGCAAAATTCAGCGCGCAGCAAAGGGAGTATATCCTGTTGAATGCAATGCCGGCGAATGACACGAAGAAATAAAATAGTTCAGTACACCTGGTGTTCACGAAAAAGCGCCTGCAGCCGTTGGTTAATAGCTAAATTTCAGATAGTCAGTTGATTGATAAATACACTATGGTCTAAAATGTACACTAAACTGGCTTTTTGTGAACACTTGTCTGTATCTATCTGGTAATAAGACGATTGTTGGTTTGATTGTTTCGATTGTTGAAGTAACAAAAGGGTGTTTTTAAAATATAATATTCTTTAATTGCCGGATAATAACCTTTTTGCCCTGCATTGGCTGTTTGGGTAGGCCTGATCCGGGTTCGTGTACTGGTAAATTGCAAAAACTCCGGTGTCGGGTTTTTGAAATCGATACACTATCGCACCGGTTTTCTGCATCGAAATGCTGCTTGTTTTTAAATGCTGATATCGGTAAGCTGTCGAGCAGGTTCAGACAAAATTGCGGAATGAGACGATGATTAGGGCCACGAATAGCAAATTAACTAATCGCTAATCACCAACGAAAGATTATATTTGACTACCACCAATTATAATCTTTTTTTCCTATGCAAATTATTCGATGCAGCAGCGTTGCCGAATTGAATGAACGGGCCTGTGATCTGATCGTTGATGATCTTTCAAGTCGCTCCAGATCTTTGCTTTGTACGGCAACAGGCAATTCGCCCACGGGCATTTATCAGCTGCTTGTTCAAAAGAAATCCGCGATCGATCTTAAAGGTATAACCTTTCTGAAATTGGATGAATGGTGCAATTTGCCCATGGAACATCCGGCCACTTGCGAGTACTATATGCAACAACATCTGCTACGGCCACTGAACCTACCGGCTGCGCAATTTGTTGGTTTCGACAGCATGGCTGAACCCGAAGCGGAATGTAAACGCATAGGCGCATACGTTGAGCAAAACGGTCCCATCGACCTGTGCATTTTGGGTCTCGGTCAGAATGGCCATCTTGGTTTTAATGAGCCTGCTGATTTTCTGCAGCCGCATGCACACCTGGCTACACTCAGCTCTACATCGCTGACGCATACCATGATCAAAAATTCGGGCGCTGATATTAAATATGGTTTCACACTGGGCATTGCCGACATTTTGCAATCGAAGAAGATCATATTGCCGGTATTCGGTCAGAATAAGAGAGCAATCATGGGTAAGCTACAGGAAGGCAAAGTAAGCTCACAGTTACCTGCGTCTTTCCTATGGCTGCACCCTGACGTAACCTGTTTTTATTGTGAGAACGATAATTAAAAAGAGGCAAAAATGAATAAGCATCTACTGTTTTTCATCATCGTACTAGTATCCGCTTGTTCTGGCGTAACGGCCCAGGTGCAGGTACGAAACGAACCGAGGCATCATAACGTCCTTGAAAATAAATACTTCAGGGTGCTGGATGTGAATATTCCGCCGCATGATACAACACTGCAACATATCCATTGCACGCCATCGGTTATTCTGATGTTTTCTAATACCGTTACGGCCACGCAGTTAAAGGGGCAGGATTGGGTTAAATCGACAAGTATTGCCGGAAGCGCCTTTTACCGGGATTTTTCGAAAGATACCGTGATTCACCGCGTGAGCAATTGGGACGAGGTCCCTTATCATGTTACGGACATTGAACTGCTTTCGTCATATAACCCTCAAAATGTCCGAAAGCCGCTGCCATTCACAGTATTGTTTGATGCTGAGAAGGCATTTGCCTATCGGGTGACTGATTCAACGATCAATCAAAAAATTACTATTAGTGATCGCGGACCGATGATTGCCGGTTTGGTAGCTGGTAACGATGTTATTCTGCACGACACTAAGCACAATAAAACAATCGATATAAAACCAGGTAAGGAAACTTATATCGGAC
>JAICXZ010000559.1 GCA_025934475.1 Mucilaginibacter sp.
CATGTGTTTTATCCGGAATTGCAAAATCCATCATTACCTAAAAATTGGACTGCAAAAATACATAATTTTTGGATTCGAAGTGACAGTTTGTCACGTTTTAGAAAATAGCTACTCTTATATGACGGTTTATAGGATAAAAATCAACAAATTGCAGCTACAGGTGTGTTAAACCCGGGACCGACTAATATCACATGCAGGCAAGGATAAAAAAATGGCATAAAATATCGCTGATTATCACGGCTTGCATCATCGCGGCTATTCTCGGCCTTGCTATCGTCGTTAACCATTACTGGTCGCCTATTCTTGCTTCGCGCGTAAAAAAAATTGTGCTCACCAGCAGCGATAGCCTGTACAATGTCAGCTTTTCGGATGCACAGTTGCATGTGCTGCGCGGTGAGATTGATATCGATAATATAGTATTCACCCCAGATACCGCCGTTTATAACCGCCGCAAACAGTTGCACCTGGCGCCCAATAACCTGGTTGAACTGCGTGTAAAGCGACTTGTGATCTCGCACATGCATCCTTTCAAACTGTACTTTCAACGCAAGCTGGATGTCGGGATGATTATGCTGAAGGAGCCGGAGATCAAAGTAAGTTATCAACTGAACCATACAAAAGACACATTGATCAAAGACAGGCGCACCACCTGGCAAAAAATATCTAAAACGCTGCAATCCATCCACATCGGCGAGGTTCGCATAGGCGATATCAAACTGACTTATGCCGATTACTCGGCAGGAGATAAACCGGCCATAACTAAACTGAAGGAAATGAGCGTGGCAGCAACCGACCTTTTGATCGACTCAACCACTCAAATGGATAAGTCGAGAATGCTTTATTGCAGCAATATCGATGTGGCCCTGGCAAATTTTTCGAGCAGATCGCCCAATGGTCTTTATAATTACCAGATAAAAAACGTCGAGCTTTCAACGCAGACATCGCGGCTCAAATTGGAGGGGCTTGATATCCAACCAGTCAGGGCCGAAGTTTTCTTTGACAAGACCTATCATGATCAGTTTCGAATACATCTGGATTCGCTGCAGTTAAATCATTTTGATTTTCAGACTTATCATAAATACCGCATCCTCAGAGTTTCCACGCTCCAGATGAATTCGGGAACTCTTGCCATTACCGGTAACCCAAGACAATCGCCCAACAAAAAAGACAGGATCAAAAGCTTTCCGAACATAGCACTTCGCCAGCTTAATGCCGATATCAATATCGATACCGTTAAAGCTTACCGGGTTAATATCTCTTATACCGAGTTCAACCAAAAATCTAATAAAACCGGACTGATAACCTTTGACAATACCGAAGGATCAATAACCCGCATAACCACCAACCAGGATTCGCTGAAGAAGAATAGCCATTGTGTTGCCCGCATCACTAGCCTGTTTATGAATGCCGGCAAACTGAATTTTGTTCTCGATCTTGATCTTGCCGATCCCAACGGATCATTCTCCTACAAAGGCTCACTGGGGCCGATGAAACTACAAGCTGTGAACCGGGCCACTATGCCGCTGGCGCTGGTCAAGTTCAACTCAGGTAAATTAAACCAGGCTGATTTCGACGTCAACGCCAATGCTCACACAGCAAAGGGCCGGATATCGGCATTATATAATGATCTTACCGTTACTGTGCTCAAGGCCGATACCGCGCACGACCGGTTAAAACACATGACCATTGCCTCGTTATTTGCCAATGTAATGGTATTAAAGCATAATAACCCTGATGAGGCCGATGATCCGCCACGAGTTGCGCATGTAACCTACTACCGGCCAGATACCGTTGCTTTCTGGGGCAGCATCTGGAAAACGATCCTAACGGGCTTAAAACCCTCGGCGGGGCTCGATCAAAAGATGCAGCAGACAGTAAAAGATCAATTAGCGCAACAGGCAACAAAAAAGCAGGAGCGAAAAATTAAAAAAGCTGAAAGGCAGGCGCGCCGGGCCGAACGCCGCCGCAAACGCGAACTGAAAAAGCTTCAGGAAGAAACATCTGTTGTTAGCCCGTAGCTGTTCTTTTCTGTAATATGCAACGTTTGTAATTTTGCTACGTCATTTAGCCAGAAGAACTACAAAAATGAAAAAATTAGCATATATTTTATTTTCGGTTGCGCTCTTTTCGGTGAGTGCAATCAACGCATCGGCACAGGGGCAGTCGCGACAGGTTTCGGGCTTTAACGCGATATCTTCATCGGGCTCCTTTAATGTTTACGTCAAACTCGACGGTAACGAAAGCGTAAAGGTGGATGCCGACGAAGATATCATTAACGATATCGAAACCGTAGTAGAGGGCAGCACACTCAATATCCGTTTTAAAGAACATGGATATCGCCGTCATCACAATGGGAGAGCCAATATTTATGTGGAGGCCCGTTCACTTAATGCCCTTACCAATAGCGGATCTGGCTCAATCAAAGTTGAAGGCACGATAAGCGCCGGCAACTTCAAAGCTATGCTGAGCGGTTCGGGCGATATTACCACAGCAGTAAAGTCTGATGAGCTGCATGCGGTAATTAGTGGGTCAGGTTCCATCACCTTATCCGGAAGTACTGGTGAAGCTAATTTTGTTATTTCCGGCTCCGGTGAAATTGACGGCAAAAAGTTGAAGACCAATTCCTCAATGGCCATGATCACAGGATCAGGCAACGTATATGTTGCTGCCGACAGAACTGTCTCAGCGCATATTACGGGATCGGGCAGCCTTATTTACTCCGGAAGCGCCAATGTAACCGATAGCCATTACACCGGCTCGGGGAGAGTATCTAAAGATGGGGATTAAATATGATGTCTGGTGTCAGAAATCAGAGGTCGGAATTCGGTGACGCAGAACGATTTCTGACTTCCGACCTCCACTCACATCTCGCATCTATTGCAATAGCAGCTTCAGGCTGATACCAAAATTGGTAAACGCCGTATTAAACGTCTGCGAGGTAAACGGCCTGGTGATATTTGAATCGTAGAACAAGCTCAGGTTGAAACGCTGATTGATCACGTAATCAATCTCCGGCCGGTAAGTAATGTTTTGCGCACCAGCCGATATCTGTGCACCTGGCACATCGGCCTGGTACACCAGCGTTTTATTATTCCGCAGCGAAAAGTCCATCTTGAACGTCAGGTCGTTGTTGAGCTTGGTATTGTTGAACAATCCAAATGGGAACCTGAAATTCCTTGTTTTGTAACCGAAACCCAATACGAGGATGTTTTCATTCTGCTGAGCCAGCTGGCTGTTCGCCAAACTCATATTCAGCGTGCGTGTTTGCCTATATTCCACGTTTGTTGTCAGGTTATTTTTAAAGCGCATATCAATGCCCAGTAAAGGCACAAATTGCTCAAATATGGTGATGGATGAGAATTGATATTGCGGCAAAAAGTCGTTGTTCTCATCCCGCGCGCTCACACCTCCGTTAGATATTTGATACAATGGCAGCGAGGTATAACTACCCACAGTATAAGTTGACCGGTACCCGCTTCGCAGATCCACAGACTCAAACAAGTCGGC
>JAICXZ010000034.1 GCA_025934475.1 Mucilaginibacter sp.
GCCAACCACCATCCCACCTGGAAAAACGAATGGAATAAAGTAGAAATATGGCTTTCAACCCATAGCGAAGGCGATATAGTTACGGACAAAGACCGCTCTCTTGCTTTAAAGATAGATAAGTTAGGAGCTTAACAGGTAGTAGGTAAGGTTTATGCAGTTAGTGGTGGATAGTTAGCTTTGACCTCGTCTATCAGGCATCCTAATACAAGTCCTTCAACTTTTTAGTAAACAAAATTCTAAAGTCTGCTTGCAAATAAAACAAATAAGCGTATCTTTGCAGTCCCGAAAAAGCGGGGTATAATAAACGTTTAATTAATTTAATTTAAAGCAAGTGAATACGTTAAGTTACAAAACTGTCTCAGCCAACAAAAAAACCGTTAACAAACAATGGGTTGTTGTTGACGCGGAAGGCGAGATTTTGGGGCGCTTGTCTACGAAGATCGCCATGATCATCCGTGGAAAAACCAAGCCTGATTTCACCCCAAACGTAGACTGTGGCGATAATGTAATAGTTATCAACGCAGACAAGGTAAAGTTGACCGGAAACAAATTCAGCGACAAAACTTATGTTTCGTACACTGGATATCCAGGTGGTCAGCGTTTCATTTCTCCTAAGGAGTTAATGGCAAAACATCCAACACGCGTAATTGAAAAAGCGGTGCGTGGTATGTTACCTAAAAATCGTTTGGGCAAAGCATTGTTTGGCAATTTGCATGTATATGCAGGCGCCGAACATCCTCATGCAGCACAAAACCCAACAGCCATTTAACTTTTAATTTTTAAGGAGAAAAGAAATGCCAACAACAAACACTTCAGGCAGAAGAAAAACAGCCGTTGCCCGCATTTACCTTACTGAAGGTAGTGGTGCAATTATCGTAAACGGTAAAGATTACAAAGAATACTTCCCTACATTGCCATTGCAATACATCGTAACCCAGTCTACCGAGGTTTCTGGTTCAACCGGGTTATAAGATGTAAAAGTTAATGTTGCAGGTGGTGGTGTAAAAGGACAGGCAGAAGCCGTTCGTTTAGCTATTGCTAAAGCTATTGTTGAACTTGATGCTGATAAGAAGCCTTCATTGCGCGCTAAAGGTATTATGACACGTGATGACCGTATGGTTGAGCGTAAAAAACCAGGACGCAAGAAAGCACGTAAGAAATTCCAATTCAGTAAACGTTAATCATCAAGGAGGAAACACAAAATGGCAAGAACAACATACGACGAGTTACTGGATGCAGGTGTACACTTTGGTCACCTTACCCGCAAATGGGATCCAAAAATGTCACAGTACATTTTTATGGAGCGCAACGGTATTCACATTATCGACTTAAACAAAACCTTAACTAAGGTTGAAGAAGCTGCTGCAGCTATAAAACAAATTGTAAAATCAGGACGTAAAGTATTATTCGTAGCTACAAAGAAACAAGCGAAAGATATTGTTGCTGAACATGCAAAAGGTGTAAACATGCCTTTCATAACCGAACGTTGGTTAGGTGGTATGTTAACCAACTTTGCAACTGTTCGTAAGTCGATCAAAAAGATGTCAAACATCGATAAATTGACTAAAGACGGTACTTACAGCAACCTTTCTAAAAAGGAGAGACTGATGATACAGCGCGAACGCGTTAAATTAGAATCATTGTTAGGTGGTATTGCGGATCTTAACCGTTTGCCGGCTGCATTGTTCCTGATCGACGTGAAGAAAGAACATATCGCAGTTTCAGAAGCGTTGAAATTAAACATCCCGACTTTCGCGATGGTTGATACCAACTCTGATCCATCGAATATCGATTTCCCTATCCCTGCGAATGATGACGCTACCAAATCAATTTCATTGGTTACCGGTATCATCATCAAAGCGATAGAAGAAGGTTTGGACGAACGCAAACGCGAGAAAGAAGATGAAGCAGAAAAAGAAGCAGCAGCTGCAAAAGCTAAGCTTGATACTGCTAAACCTGAAGTTGCGGCTGCACCTGCTGGTGGGGCACCTGCCGAAGGCGGTAAAAGAAAAAGAGTAGCTGCTGAAGCTGAGGCTCCTGCTGCTGATAAAACAGAAGAATAATATTTTGGTTGTAAAAGTTGTAGTGGTTGTAAAGGTTTTACTTTTACAACTTCTTCAACGGCTACAACTTCTATAACTTAAAAGAACTTAACATGTCTACGGTACAAATTAGTGCATCAGATGTAAATAAACTGCGCCAGCAAACTGGTGCAGGTATGATGGTTTGCAAAAAGTCTTTAACTGAAACTAATGGTGATTTTGAAGCAGCAATTGATTTTTTAAGGAAAAAAGGTGCTAAAGTAGCTGCAAGCCGCCAGGATAGAGAATCTAACGAAGGTGTTGTTATTGCACGCACTTCTGAAGATGGCAAGCGTGGTGTGATCATCGAGCTTAACTGCGAGACTGACTTCGTAGCTAAGAACGCTGAGTTTATTGCTTTTGGTAACGAGATTGCCAATTTAGCGGTTGAAAACAACCCTAAAGATCTTACTGCCTTAACTGGTATGTCAATTGACGTGGACAGCAGCCGTCTGACCATCGCTGAAGCTATTACCGAGAAAACCGGTAAAATTGGCGAGAAGATCGGCGTATCTAAATATGAAGTAGTTGAAGGCGACAAGGTGATTGCTTATATCCACGGTAACTTCCGTTTGGGTGTATTGGTTGCTTTGAGCGCTGACGTTGCCGGTGCTGAAGATGCAGGTAAGGACGTAGCTATGCAAATTGCAGCTATGAACCCAGTTGCTATCGACAAAGACGGTGTTGACGCTTCTACTATTCAGCGTGAGCTGGAGATTGCTAAAGAGCAGATTCGCGCTGAAGGCAAACCGGAAGAAATGGTTGAAAAGATCGCTGCCGGTAAGCTGAACAAATTCTACAAAGATTCGACCCTGTTGAACCAGGAGTTCGTGAAAGACTCGTCAAAGAGCGTTAGCCAGTTCCTGGCCAGCGTTGACAAAGGCCTCACGGTTACCGCATTTAAACGGGTAGCTTTAGGAGCTTAATATTAAAATCCCCCTCGAAATTTCGAGGGGGATTTTTTTTGCAATAATATTTCGTAGAGACGCAATAGTTTGCGTCTCTTTGCAAATAACCAATTGAGACGTGATGCAATCGCGTCTCTACAAACAAAACTGAACTTATGATAACCGCCCTGCACAACACCCGGATTGTTTCGGATGGAAAGATCAGCGATGGTAAAGCCATACTGATTGATGGTAAAACCATTAAAGCGATTGTTAACGAATCGGGAATACCGGCTGGTACGAATAAAATCGATTTGCAGGGCAGCTACACCGCCCCGGGTTTTCTCGACCTTCAATTATACGGCAGCGGCGGAAGGTTATTAAGTATCGACACCGATGAAGCTACCCTGCTTCAAATGGAGACCGACCTGCTTTCGCAAGGGACCATCGGTTTCTTCCCGACCATCTCTACCAATACCGACGACGTGATTGAAGAGACCATCAGGGTCTGCCGGTCATATCGTGACAAACGCAAAGGCAACTTTTTAGGATTACACCTGGAAGGACCATTCATCAATCCGGTTCGCAGGGGAGCGCATAATAAAGATTTCATCAAAAAGGCATCGCTGGACCTTGTAAAAAAATGGGTCGATATGGCTGACGGCGTGATTGCCATGATGACTATCGCTCCGGAACTGCAGGATCAGGAAGTGATCGACTATATGCATGAGCAAGGTATTATCTTGTCATCCGGCCATAGTAATGCTACCTATGCAGAAGGTAAGGCGTTTTTGAATAGACCTATTCCGGCGGTGACGCACATCTATAATGCGATGCCTCAAATGCATCATCGCGATCCGGGATATATTCCGGCCATTTTCGAGGAACGCCCTTATACCAGCATCGTGCCGGATGGTATCCATGTGGATTTTGTGATGGCGAGATTGGCTAAACGAGAACTGGGCGACAAGCTTTTCTTCATTACTGATTCGGTTACGGAAACCGATCATGGTCCATATCAGCACCAATTTACCGGCGACAGGTATGTGTTGCCGGATGGCACCCTATCGGGCTCATGCCTAACCATGCTGAAGTGTGTTGAAAACGGCGTAAAACAATTTTGGCTCGATCTTGCTGAGTCAGTTAATATGGCTACGTTATATCCGGCGCAATTGGCAAAGTTGAATAAAGGCAAAGTCGAAGCTGGTTTTGATGCCGATCTTACGGTATTTAATGATGCCTTTGAACTCAAAGGAACCTTTATGGCCGGCAAGCGCATAAACTAAACGACATAAAATTTTAACACTGAATTTAAATTAATATTTTTGACAAACCACCTTCTATGAAGTATAAACGCATCCTCCTCAAGCTTAGCGGCGAATCGCTGATGGGCAACAAGCAATACGGTATCGATAACGACCAGGTATTACAATACGCCACTGATATCAAAAGCGTATACGATGCCGGTATTGAGATAGCTGTTGTAGTAGGTGGTGGTAACATATTCCGGGGTCTTAGTGCAGAGAAATCGGGCATGGACCGCGCCCAGGCCGATTATATGGGGATGCTGGCTACTGTGATCAATTGCATGGCACTCCAAAATGCGCTTGAGGCAATTGGTGTTGAAACCCGGTTGCAATCGGCCATCAAAATGGAGCAGATCTGTGAACCTTATATTCGTCGCCGTGCAATGCATCATCTTGAATTGAATAAGATCGTCATCTTCGGAGCAGGTACAGGTAACCCATATTTTACAACGGATACCGCCGCATCGCTCCGCGCAATAGAGATCCAGGCCGACGTTGTTTTAAAAGGCACCCGCGTAGATGGTATTTATACTGCTGATCCGGAAAAAGATCCCAATGCAACCCGTTACGACGAGATTACGTTCCAGGAAGTATTTGATAAAGGCTTAAATGTAATGGACATGACCGCCTTTACGCTTTGCTACGAAAATAAATTGCCGATCATCGTATTCGACATGAATAAACCGGGCAATTTTATGAAGATAGCGCAGGGTGAGGCGATAGGAACTCTGGTACACTAAACTGTTAATGCCCAAAAGTCTGAATCAGGCTCGTATAAGTTACCCCATTGTAATAATAGAAATCTGTTACTTTTAATACCATTTTATTCTGGCTGAGGGAAGTGATCATAGCATCCACTTTATCAGTATTATTATCATTCACATGCACTAGCAGATGTGTACCGGTCAGCTGCCATGTTAATCCATTAGCCGTTAACCCATTAGGATCGTTAGTGTCGGTTGCTGTTCCGTTTGCATAAAACGTAACATTATACAAAAGAATAGTCTTCAGGAAAGGATTGTTTGCGGCAAGTACAACCGAACTGCCATCGGCTGCAATCAAAGTTCCACCGGTGGTAAACCATTCGCCTGATTGTGTTAAAATCTGAGCATCGGTTTCCGGTGGCGAGGGCTGCATGTCGGTTTTGGAAGAGCAGGAACTTATCGCCATCATCAAAGCAACAGCCAGAACAGATACATATCTTCGAACAGCTTCCATATCCGGGGCAAACAGTAATTAGATTACGTATTGTTTTAAGCGAGCGTTGCCCGCTCGAATCCGGGATAAAATAATAAACGAAAATACTGCGTTTTATGTCGGATCATTTTAATAAAGTAAAATGATACTTTTTACTATTTTTGACAGCAAATTTTAAAACGATGAGCGAACTCATTAAGAAACAAGTTAGCGATGCACGTGCTTTGATGGAAAAGGCTGTGGACCATTGCGAAGGTGAAGTACAGAAAATACGCGCCGGTAAGGCTAATCCCAGTATGCTGGATGATATAATGGTGGAATATTACGGAACACCTACTCCCCTCAACCAGGTTGGTAGCGTAAATACGCCAGATGCCCGTACCATAGTTATTCAGCCATGGGAAAAGTCATTGCTTAGCCCTATCGAGAAAGCCATCATGGAGGCTAACCTTGGGGTTAATCCGCAGAACGACGGTACAATCATTCGCATTAACGTACCTCCCCTGACCGAAGAACGCCGCCGTGATTTGGTGAAGAAAGCTAAGGCAGAATCAGAAAATGGCAAAGTCGCTATCCGTAATATCCGCAAGGAAGCAAATGATAAGATCAGGAAGCTAAAATCGGAAGGGGTTTCGGAAGACGAAATGAAAACCGGCGAAGCTGATGTGCAGAAACTGACCGACTCGTTTATCGTTAAGATCGATCAGCATGCAGACGCAAAAGAAAAAGACATCATGACAGTATAACGACCAAACAAATGTCAAATTAAAAGGGAATGAGCTACTTGGCCATTCCCTTTTTTTATTTTTGATTTGTATGAAGTTACTCTTATCATATCTATCAAGACATAAATGGGTTGTAGTACTTGCGCTGGTACTGGCAGCTTTCAATATAGGATTCTCTCTTTGTGACCCCCTGATCACCAAAAATATAGTCGATAAGTATATGGTACCAGCAGACCATAAACTTTATAGTTTCGACTATAAGCTTTATGGATCACTGAAATGGATCGGCTTGGCGATCGGCGCCGCTATGGTATCGCGAATAGCTAAGAATTTCCAGGATTATTTCACGAACATAATCACGCAAAAGGTGGGCGCCAGGATGTATGCAGATGGGCTAAAGCACTCTTTGGAACTACCCTTCCAGGTTTTTGAGGATCAGCGAAGCGGTGAGACATTGGGCATCCTGCAGAAGGTTCGTTTGGATTGCGAAAAATTCATCACCTCATTCATCGGCGTGCTTTTTGTTAGTTTGGTGGGGATGATATTTGTGATGGTGCTGGCAGTTGTGGTGAGCTACAAAGTCGCATTGGTATACCTGGGCGCTATCCCGGTAATCATGTTTGTGAGTATGGCCTTAAGCAAACGTATCAAGACCATTCAGAAAAAGATCGTATCACAAACCACTGCCTTGGCAGGTGCGACAACTGAATCTTTGAGGAATATTGAGCTGGTAAAAAGCCTCGGCCTTGTGAAACAGGAAATAGAGCACCTGAACAAAACCACCTATAAGATACTGGACCTGGAACTCACGAAGGTAAAATACGTTCGCAGCATGAGTTTTATCCAGGGAACCACGGTGAATTTGGTAAGAAGCATCATGATGGTTTTGTTGTTGATGCTGATCTTTCAAAATCAGCTCACCCCCGGTAGCTATTTTATGTTCCTGTTTTACTCGTTCTTCCTGTTCAATCCTTTGCAGGAGTTAGGTACAGTGATACAATCCTGGCGGGAAGCTGAGGTGTCATTAGGTAATTTTAACCGCATATTAAGCACACCTGTTGAAGCGAAACCGGAGAATCCCATCCATTTGCATGATATTGAAGAGTTCACTTTTGAGGGGGTTAGTTTTAAACATCTTACGGGATCCAGAAACGCGCTAACAAACATCAATTTTGGAGTAAAAACAGGGGAGACCATAGCGTTTGTTGGCCCTTCAGGCTCCGGCAAAACAACATTAGTCAAGTTGCTGGTGGGGCTTTACCAACCTCTTGAAGGCAATATTCGATATAATGGCATTTTAAGTACGGATATTGACCTCGATCAGTTGCGAGAGAAGATTGGGTTCGTAACTCAAGATACTCAGTTATTCTCAGGAACGATTCGTGAAAACCTGCTATTTGTTCGTCCTGATGCCACTGACGAACAATGTATGGAGGCTCTGCAGCGTGCCGCTTGCAGCACTTTACTTGCTCGTGCAGCTCAAGGGTTGGATACAGTAATTGGTGAAGGTGGTGTTAAGGTCTCTGGTGGCGAAAAACAACGTTTATCCATTGCCCGTGCCTTATTGCGTCGTCCCGATCTCCTGGTGTTTGATGAGGCAACTTCCTCGCTCGATTCGATCACCGAAGAAGAGATCACCGAAACCATTAGGGATGTTTCCGTGTTAAAAGACCACATAACAATATTGATCGCTCACCGTTTATCAACCATTATGCACGCAGATACGATTTACGTGCTTGAGAAAGGAAAGATCGTTGAGTCGGGTAAGCATCTGGAACTTATTTTACAAAAAGGATTGTACTACGCCATGTGGCGGCAGCAGATTGGTGAGAAGGATACGGCAGATATTGATTAAACCTGATTGTTAAAGTTTCCGTTTAAAGTAATGGGACTTTTGAACAAGAGGAGTGAGACTTATTAATACAAATTGAAACATGTACCTGATAACTTCAGCTTTTGGCGGCACACTTGGCCTGATCTTCCTCACATTGTGGGGACTGTTCAGTCTTTACGCACTCATAAGCGTTTTACGAAATCACAATATAAGCGGAGGGGGTAAGATGCTGTGGATCATTACCATCATTGTCATTCCTATTTTTGGCTCGTTGATTTATGTGTTTTGGCACAACATAAGGGCCATTTAAACCTCGGCAGCTTTTTCCACTTCAACGGTATGGATGTCGTTTAACTTTAGCGGCAAAAGACTTTTGGTCTTGAAATAAGTAAAAATTACAACCGCCATTGTAATCGTGCCACCAAAAAGCACTGCAGGGATAGTTCCTAATAACTGAGCAGCGATGCCAGACTCAAAATCGCCGATCTCGTTGGATGAGCCGATGAACATTGAGTTTACGGCCGATACCCGACCGCGCATATGATCGGGAGTCAATAGCTGCACTAATGTCCCTCGAATGATTACACTGATGCTGTCAAACGCGCCTTGGCCAAACAAGAATACAAGTGTCAAGATAAAGCTTCTCGATAAACCGAACCCAATAATACAAAGGCCGAACCCGGTTACGGCAATAAGCAGGTTTCTCCAGGGTCTGTTTAACGGTGTGAAACGTACCATGATTGCCATTGTTATAGCTGCTCCCAATGACGAGGCCATACGCATCAATCCGAATCCCTGTGGGCCAACATGCAAAATGTCGAGTGCGAACACCGGTAGCAATGCCACTACCCCTCCAAAGAACACCGAGATTAAATCCAGGGTCATAGCGCTGATCATCATGGTGTTCTTGAATACAAAATCAATCCCTTCGCGAAGGCTTTTCCCAATGCTTTCCTTAGGCACAAAGACAGCGGGATATTCTCTTAAACGGTAAACCAGTATTAACGACACCAGTAAAAAGAATAGTATAACAACAAAGTTCCCCGTGATGCCGCCGGTAAAATAATAAATAAAACCAGCGGATAATGGTCCCAATATCGTTGCTATTTGCCAGGCCTGAGAGCTCCAGGTAGCGGCATTGGGATATATTTCCCTGGGGATGCTATTCGCATAAACAGTAAATATTGCGGGGCCAAAGAACGCCCGCGCTATCCCATTGCAGAAGATCATCCCATACAATATAAGCAATACCCAACTCACACTGATGTGCGCACCCATGCTTTTCAGGGTGACAAAGGACATCACAACTGATGAAAAAAACACGCCAGTCAAAACGATTAGAAGCATTTTTCGCTTTTCGTATTTATCAGCTATATAGCCACCGTATAATGCCAGACCAACGGCCGGGATAGCTTCGCTCAACCCGATCCATGCAAGGTTCATCTTATTGTGTGTTTGCTGATATATATAATAACCCAGTACCGCAGTTTGCATCTGGTAAGCAAACGTAAAAAAGAATCGCATGCCCAGGTAAGAGCGAAAATCCTTGTATCGCAAGGCCGCAAATGAGTCGTTTTGGAGGGGCTGACTGTTTCCTTCGTCGGTCACTGTCGGGTGCTAAAGTTGATGCGCCGCAATTTACAATTTACAGCCGTAAAAAAAGTAGAGACGCAAAATTTTGCGTCTCTGTGATATAAATGCCGTTGTAGAAACGCGTTGCATCGCGTTTCTACAAGAAGAATTATCAATTAAATCCGTGCTGATCAATCAGGTAAATCAACGATGCCATCGAGGCTGAACCCAGCTCCAACTCGCGCTTATTCACGTTTTCGAAAACATCATTTGGTGTATGATGCACATCGAAATAGCGTTGTGGGTCAGGCGAAAAACCAATCAATACTACCCCCGGAGTTTTTTCTTTCAGGGGGCCGATATCGCTGCCGCCACCGCCAGCGATAAGTCTGTCTGATCCATAAGGTTCAAAAAGTTTCTTCCAGCCAGTCAGATTTTTCAGTTGATCAGATGTTAAGCCTGTGAATCCGAATCCGCGGGGTGTGAAGCCACCCAGATCGGATTCAATAGCGGCAATATGTTCTTCCTTGTTTTGAGCTGCAAGCTCGGCATATTTCAGACCACCTTTGTCGCCGTTCTCTTCGTTCATAAAAAATACTACACGGATAGTGTTTTTAGGATGATACCCCAGAGCTTTTAATGCCCTAACTGCTTCGAGCGAACCCATAACACCCGTGCCATCATCATGAGCGCCTTCGGCCAGATCCCATGAATCCAGGTGGCCGCCCACGGTGATAAACTTGTTGGGGTTTTCGGTGCCTTTTAGCTCTCCCACCACGTTATAAGAAGGCGCATCTGGCAGGTGCTGGCAATTTTGTTTGAAATAAAATTTGAGGGATTTGTTCTGCTTTAAGAGTTCGCTCAAACGATTGGCCCCTTTGGTCGAAATAGCAGCCGCTGGAACGTTGGTGCCATTCGGGTCATAGCGGGTTGCGCCCGTATGCGGGAAATCATCGAGGCTTTCTGTAAGTGAGCGAACAATTACACCAGCTGCGCCATATTTTGCCGCTGCAGCAGGACCCATATTGCGTTGGTCGCCCGCTGTTCCGTAGGCGCGAATAGTTTCAATAAATCGCGGATCGAAAGGACGGTTAAAGAAAACGATCTTGCCTTTAATGGCGGCTTCTCCCAGCGTATCAAGTTGCTTTAAACTGTGCACCTCGATCACTTCGGCTGTAAGTCCATTTTTAGGGGTAGCTACAGACATGCCCAAAGCTGCGATCTGAACTTTGATCTTATTGTTCCCTTCAATTATATACGCCTCTTCTTTGGCTCCACGAACCCAATGCGGAACCATCACTTCCTGGAGAAATACGTGATCAAACCCATAGCTTTCCATCAGTCTTTTGCTCCAGTCGACAGCCTTTTGGGCATTGGCCGAACCGCTTAGCCGGGCGCCTATATTTTTACAGAGATAGTGCAGGTTACTATAGCATTGGCCATTAACCAATGTTTCGTCATAAATCTTGCGGAGCATCAGCGAATCCTGGGCTTTGGCAATTGTGACGGTAAAAAAAAGTGATAGTAGAATAGTGGTTTTAAGTTTCATATTGAGAAGAATAGCTTTGAAGCAAATGTACTGTTTTGATAAAATAATAGCTTCTGTCTGTTTAACAGAATGTCGCTATGGCTTTTCTCTGACTATTTTATCTCAGGATATTTTATCCCAGCTTAGCCCGGCATTTTTCATGAAGGCAAAATGCAATACCTGGTGTTCGGGTAACGCCAGTTGCGGATCCTTTGCGAATATATCTTCGACGCATTTTCGCGCTTGCATCAGCAATTGCTGGTCGGTAACCAGGTCGGCAACTTTAAGATCCAGCACGCCGCTTTGTTGTGTTCCCTCAATGTTGCCCGGCCCACGCAATTGCAGGTCGATCTCAGATATTTCAAAACCGTTATTGGTTTTAACCATTGTGTCCAACCTGATCTTGCCATCATAACTCAATTTATGTGAACTCATCAGGATACAAAATGATTGCTCAGCCCCGCGGCCCACCCGGCCGCGTAGCTGGTGTAATTGCGATAGCCCAAATCGTTCAGCATTTTCGATGATCATCACGGATGCATTGGGAATATTTACGCCCACTTCAATTACCGTAGTTGCCACCATAATTTGCGTTTCGTGTTTCACAAAACGCTGCATCTCGAAATCCTTGTCTTTGGCAGGCATCTTACCATGCACAATACTGATCTGGTAATCGGGTAGTGGAAATTCGCGACGCATTACTTCGATACCATCTTCCAGGTTTTTAAGGTCGAGCTTTTCGCTTTCTTGTATCAGCGGATAAACCACATAGATTTGCCTGCCTTTGGCAATCTCTTCCTTCATGGAACCAAACATCCGAAGGCGCTGATTCTCATAA
>JAICXZ010000364.1 GCA_025934475.1 Mucilaginibacter sp.
CAGATGAATATTATACCGTATATAGCGCAGCGTACGAATAAAACAAACGGCGTTATTATCACCTTTGTCGAAATTACTATGCGGGTGAAAGACCTGAAGGAACAGGAGAAACTAATATCCGACCATGAAACTTTATTGGACACCATTTCGCATGATATAAAAAGTCCGCTTACCAGTATGGTGCTAACCATTGGCCAGTTAAAAAAAGCATCGTCCGACGACCCGGACAAGTTTGATAAGCTTTTTAACCTTTTAGAAAACTCCATCAGGAAAATGCAGCATATCATCAACGACCTTACGGACGCCGGCAAGCAAAAACACAGGTATAAGGCCGAGGAAGAACTGCTGAATTTCGAAAACATCCTGGAGGATGTGCGGCTTACACTGGCGGTTTATATCATAGAATCGAATGCGGTAATTAAAAGTGATATTAATGTTTCTGAAATACTTTATTCACGCCGCAAATTGCGGAGCATCGTTTACAACCTGGTAAATAATGCGATAAAATTTACGCCCGCCGGTCGCAGGCCCGAGATTTTTATACAAACAAAACGCGAGAGAAACTACATCGTTATTACTGTACGGGATAATGGTATTGGTATCGACGAAGCCAGGCAGGAAGCCGTATTTTCCAAATACTTCCGTGTCGAAAATGCCATCGAAGGCTCGGGCATCGGCCTTTATCTGGTAAAAGAGATCGTTAACAATTCCGGCGGTAAAATTTCGCTGAAAAGCAAACCCGGTGAAGGATCTGAATTTAAGGTGTACCTGAAGGCAGAATAAATTTGCTTCCACTCGTGTGTTACACAAATTTTTTTTAAGAAGATGTCGTTTCGAAGGAGCAGCTGGGAAAACGGGCGTGGCCCGAATGAGAAATCTATACACAAGCCATACAGGATAACGCAAAATTCGCGTACCGTATGTTTAGATTTCTCTCTTCGGCCGAATGACAAGGCTATTGGTTTAATTCAGGGTATCGAAAACGTGATAACCGTTGTCAAGCTTATGCACATGCCTAAAACATCATTCCTCGCATTTCATCAATAAACGCTTATTTTTGCAATATGCCCACCCTTCGCCAGCTGTTTTTAGCCAACAACGCCCAAACAACCGGCTTTCCGCTATTGCTGGAATTTGAGCGTGCCGAAGGTATTTATATGTACGACAAGGCGGGTCGACCCTATATGGACCTTATATCGGGCATCGGGGTCAGCAATCTGGGGCACTGTCACCCGTATGTCGTTAACGCGGTAAAGGCCCAGGTAGATAAATACATGCACCTGATGGTATACGGCGAGTATGTGCAAACGCCCCAGGTTCGTTTTGCCGAAAAACTGGTTTCGCTGCTGCCCGGAAATTTACAGTCGGTTTATTTCACCAATTCGGGCGCCGAGGCGGTGGAAGGGGCATTAAAACTTGCAAAGCGTTATACGGGGCGGCACGACATCGTGGCTTTTCACGGCTCGTATCATGGCAGTACACAGGGCGCGCTTAGCGTGATGGGCAACGAAGAATTTAAGCAGGCCTACCGGCCCTTATTGCCGGGGGTGACTTTTATTCACCCCGATAACCTGCAGGAGCTGGAACTGATCACCAACCAAACGGCCTGCGTTATCCTGGAAACCATACAAGGCGAGGCGGGCATCCGGGTACCGGATGCCCAGTATATGACGGCCCTGCGCAATAAGTGCAATGAGACCGGAGCCTTGCTGATATTAGACGAAATACAGGCGGCTTTTGGCCGTACGGGTACGCTATTTGCTTTTGAGCACTTTGATATTGTGCCCGACATACTTTTACTGGGCAAAGCGCTGGGAGGCGGAATGCCGGTAGGAGCTTTTATATCCTCAAACCAGGTGATGTCGGCGCTCAAGGAAAATCCGATACTGGGCCACATCACCACTTTTGGCGGCCACCCTGTGTGCTGTACGGCAGGCCTTGCCGCGCTCGAAGTGCTTCTGAACGAAAAACTTGTGGAACGGGTTCCTGCAAAGGATGCGCTATTTAAAAAATTATTGGTTCATCCCGCTATAAAACAAGTCAGGGGCAAGGGATTAATGCTTGCCGTCGAGGTGGAAGATTTTGAATTCAACAAAAAGGTTATAGACCGCTGTATTGAAAATGGCGTAGTGACCGACTGGTTCCTACACTGCAGCAATGCCATGCGTATAGCGCCTCCGCTTACCATTACTTATGATGAAATTGAAAAAGCCTGCCGCGTAATATTGAACGCGCTTGACTGCTCATAATTATGCAACTAATTCATGTATAGCACCTTACAGCCTTTTTAGTGAACAATATCACCGTCGTCGAATTGAAATCACCGTACACAACAGTGCGTTATTTTCTCAAAATTGCAGTTTTTCGGGAGTTGCTTAAACAAAATATTCTTATCCGTGTTATTGGTATAACAACTTCTAAAAACCGATGAAAACGCTACATGCCGCTGCCAGCATACAACTAATAACAGCCATTCGCCCGACGGCGGATTGTCTTTAAGAACGGGAAACTTTCAAGAGGTAAGGAGATTGATTAACTGTACAAATATACTGCGGCTTTGGCCTGCACAATAAAGGATGACAATTTAAATGAGAATAGCGTATATATCAACTTATCCGCCCCGCGAGTGCGGGATCGCGACCTTTAATCATAATTTAATGACCGCAATCAGCGCAAATTATCCCGAACGGGGCACATTGGCGCAGGGCGGTTTTGTTGTAGCCGTGAACGATTCCGAAAATTTCCAGGAATATGAATACCCTGACGAGGTAAAGTACGTTATCCGGCAAAATCATCAAAAAGATTATATACGGGCTGCCAATTATATCAATACCAGCAATGCCGATGTCTGCATCCTGGAGCATGAGTTTGGCATATACGGCGGCGAAAGCGGCATATATATTCTCCCGCTGCTTAACAGGCTCGAAAAGCCGCTGGTATCGATCTTACACACCGTTTTACGGGATCCAAGCTATGTTCAGCGCATTATCATCCGCGAGATTGCCGAGCAGTCCGCAAAAATAATTGTGATGAGTCAGCGCGCTGTCGGGTTTCTGACTGCTTATTACGATATACCGGTTGAAAAGATACAGATCATAGAACATGGGGTACCCGATGTTGATGCCGCCGAAGACAACCCGGTAAAGAATATCAACCCGTTCAAAAATCACCGGGTATTGCTAACTTTTGGATTGATCAGCCGCAATAAGGGCCTGGAAACCGTAGTGAGGGCGCTGCCAAAAGTTGTTGAAAAACACCCTGACGTGATGTACGTGGTATTGGGAAACACACATCCGGGCGTACTGAAAAATTCAGGAGAGGAATACCGGGATCACTTAAAAACCCTGGCGGCCCAGCTAAATGTATCCGCGCACCTAACATTCATTAATAAATTTGTTCCGGAGGATGAGTTGGTCAACTACCTCTCTGCGGCAGAAATATACGTTACGCCATATCTTAACGAGGCGCAAATAACCAGCGGCACACTGTCATATGCGGTTGGGTCAGGGGCTGCGGTCGTATCCACACCCTACTGGCATGCTACCGAATTATTGGCCGAAAACCGGGGGCGGCTATTTGATTTTAAAAATGCCGATGCGCTCGCTGAAATTTTAAATGAGCTGCTCGACCAGGAGCGGGTGCTGGATGAATTAAAAGAAAACGCCTATAATTATGGGCTTCATTTGCGGTGGCCGGTTATCGGCGCCGAGTTTATTAAGGTCGCGCTTGACGCCTGCTCAACGCATTACTTCAGCGAAAAGCTGCTGAAAAACAGCATTGTCGACCCGGAAATTATGCCCAAATTTAATTTGACGCATATTTTACGGCTGACCGACGATACGGGCATCGTACAGCATGCTAAATATGGCATCCCGAACTTAAAAGAAGGTTATTGCCTGGATGATAACGCCCGCGCGCTCATCATGGCGCTGATGGCCTACCAGCGCAATAAAAGCAAGGAAGCGTTCGAGCTGTTGCCCATATACCTGAGCTTTATACACTACATGCAAACGGAAGACGGGAATTTCCGGAACTTCCTGAGCTTTAACCGCCAGTATCTCGACGAAGTGGGTTCGGAGGATTCATTCGGACGCACCATTTGGGCGCTGGGTTATTTGATCGGCTGCGCTGCAAGCAACTCGTACCGCGAATTTGCCACCGAACTCTTTCACCGGTCTTTCGCTCACTTCAAAGCCCTGAAACATTTAAGGGGAATGGCCAATACCATCATAGGCATCAGCTTATACCTGAAGGTGGTGCCCGGTGACGAAGGCATGCTGAACGAGCTTATCAGGCTTACCCAGCCGCTGATAGACGCCTACGACGACAATCAATCTGAAGACTGGCAGTGGTTTGAGGAGAAAATGACCTACGATAATGCGATACTTCCATTGGCGCTATTGCATTCATGCGAGATAACCGGGAATGATAAAGCCAAACAGGTTGCTTTGAAAACCATGGCTTTCTTAGATGATCTTACTTTGTCAAAAGGATATTTAAGCCCGGTTGGAAACGACGGCTGGTATTATAAGGGCGGTCATTTCCCTAGCTTTGATCAGCAGGCTATCGAAACGATGGCGATGGTGCTGATGCACTTCCAGGCGTATGAAATATTGCGC
>JAICXZ010000089.1 GCA_025934475.1 Mucilaginibacter sp.
GCTCTTTATGAAGTTACTTTTGACGAACAATGGCTCAATACAGCCAAAACTTTAACCGAGGTTGCGATCGATTTATATTATGACGATGCTAACGGTATGTTCTTTTACACAGCCAAAGATGACGAACAATTAATAGCTCGTAAATCAGAGATCATGGATAGCGTTATTCCGGCCTCTACCTCTGTAATGGGTCATAATTTGAAAAAGCTGGGTTTGTTTTTTGATGAAGAGCGATATGTCGCCATCGCATCGCAGATGCTCAATAATATAGCTCCGCAGATAGCCAAATATGGTTCATCATTCTCCAACTGGGCCTCGCTTATGCTAAACGAAGTGTTTGGCCTGTATGAAGTTGCCATTACCGGAAACGAGCATCAAAGAATGCGCGCCGGTTTTGAGAAAAATTATGTTCCTAATAAAATAATGTTGGGAGGTAAGCAGGGAAGTTTACCTTTGCTGCAAGGCAGGTTAGCCGGCGAAACAAGGATATTTGTTTGCAGGGATAAAACCTGTGGCCTGCCTGCCACCAATATTGAAGAAGCTTTAAAACAAATCACTAATTAGATACTTTTCATAAAAAAGAGAAAATGAAGATCGAACCACAAAAAGTAGTGTCATTAACCTACGACCTGTATGTAGAGGACGAAAATGGCAAAGAGGGTTTAGTTGAAAGCGCTACTGAAGAGCAGCCTTTGACATTTTTATTCGGCGCCGGCCAGATGCTGCCCAGGTTCGAAGAAAACCTGAGTACTTTGTCTACCGGTGATAACTACGATTTCCGTCTTTCGGCCGAAGATGCATATGGCAACTATGATGAGGAAGCTGTTGCAGATTTACCGTTGTCAATGTTTGCGAATACCGATATGCCAGGCATAGGAAACGTACTGCCTTTGCAAGACAATCAGGGCAACCGTTTCCAGGGCAAAGTGGTATCAATAGGCGAGGATTCAGTGATTGTTGACCTCAACCACCCGATGGCAGGGCAGGAGTTACATTTCAACGGTAAGATTTTAAACGTTCGTCCGGCAACACCGGAAGAATTATCGCACGGCCATGCACATGGTCCGGATGGGCACCACCATCACTAAAAGAGGAATTTCGAATTTCCAATATCGAATTTCGAAGCACACTTCGATGTTAATCATTCGATATTCGGTGTTTGATATTCAAATCAATAAAAGTCTAGCCCCCCGTCATCAGTTACACGGCAACTAATCAAGATGCGACTGATGACGGGTTTTTTATTCACTGTAGCCGGTATAAATTGCTTGTCTTCCTCCTTAAATAAGTTTAGGGAAAGATTAAAGGTTTGTTCATATCCGAACCCCATTACGTGAACTTTATAATCAGCCAGGCGCCCCATCGGACTTATGAGCAATTCGATCTGGGCAAAAAAATATGACGCATCGCCCCAGTTTAATACAAAAGGTACTTTAAATGCAGTTAAATAGGGTAAGTAGCCATAATACCGCCCCCCAATTTTATAAGGCTTGGTAGTCTTGTCAGTGTCCGTTAGTTTTCTGTCGACGTAATATCGCATTGGAGACCTGACATTTTCAAATGCCTCGTATTCAATGCTGTCCTTGTCGAAATTATAAACCTCGTAGGTAGCTCCCCTCGGGTTATAATAACGCCAAATTCCTATTCTTTTACCTTTTGAATAATAACCAAGCGCTATAAGTTTTTTGCGGTGGTAAAATGCCTGGTATAACCCGTCTTTGGTATCAGGACTGGTTGGTAACACATGATAATTTTCGGTTACATTGTCGGCAATACGATCCTTCTTCACGGGGTTGTCCTGGGGGAAACAATCTGTCGCACAGAAAAGACCCAAAACAAAAAATAAAATAATTTTATAAGGCATATTAGCTTAGCAATATACGCATCTTTATGCCAAAATCACAAACAGGGCTGATGCCTGGGAAGTGATTCCTGACGAATACTGTATATTTTGAATTATAAAATTTTGATATGGATGTTTATACCGAAAACCCAAACTACAAGCCGGTCAGCTTTTCATCGACGACGATAACTGAGCTGATGATACCTTCCTATTCCAATTTTGGCGGCAAGATACATGGCGGTATCATCCTCTCATTGATGGACAAAGTAGCCTACGTTTGCGCGGCTAAACATGCGGGTAATTATTGTGTCACTGCCTCTATCGATACCGTCGATTTTTTGCAGCCCGTTGAAGTTGGCGACCTGGTTTCACTAATGGCATCCGTAAATTACGTTGGCAAGACATCGCTGGTGGTAGGCATCAGGGTAATCTCCGAAAATATTAAGACAAACACCATATCCCACACCAACACTAGTTACTTTACGATGGTTGCCAAAGATGAAAATAACCAGCCTGTTCAGGTGCCAGGATTGATCCTCGAAGACCGCACCCAGGTAAGACGTTTTCTTGAGGCTCGCAGCCGCAGGCAGCTCAAACATAATTACAAACACGAAACCGAAAAGATAGTAATGCCCGAAGATGAGGAGATTTGCCGGGAAATGCTTGTCGGAGAGCGTTGTACCATTGCCAGCTAGCGCTTTTTATCTTATACTTGCACAACATTTACAGTCTTTTTCACGTATTGAGAAGCTCTATGAGGCTTTTTTGGGCTCTGGTCGTACTAACATTGGTGCAAACGGCAGTTTTTGCGCAAACGGCACCGCTTTCGTCAGCTTCAATCCAGTCTATAAAAAGCATTGACAGTCTTAATAAACTTTCCTTTAATATCTACCTCGAGTCGCCAGATTCAGCCCGTGGTATTGCCGAAAAAGCGCTTATTCTTTCCGAGCAGACCAAATATGCCCAAGGAATAGGCAACAGTTTTTACAATATCGGTCATGTTTACTGGTCGCAATCATATTATCCAATTGCCCTTATCTATCTCAACAAGGCGTTAATTTATATTCCTCAGAGCGATAACCTGCTTTTGTCAAGCTGCTATACCATGATTGGCCGCACCTATTCTGATCTGAAGAATTACCGGGTGGCCATGGAAAACTTTGAAAAGGCAATTAAATATGCCAACGGTGATCCCATTCGGGTTGCCGATGTTTATGGCGAGCGGGCGCTGGTTTACCGCAGGCAGAACAGGTATAATGAGGCTATTGCTGAAGCCAGGCGAGCGCTGGCGCTTACCAAAAAACGACAGGATGCAAGCAATACCGCGATTTTGTACAGCCGGCTAAGTACTGCATACAGGCTCACTGGTAGATTCAAAGAGGCTCTTACTTATTCTGATACTGCTTACGCAAAAAGTTTTAGCTCGCACAACCGTCGTTTAAGGGCAGGCACCGATATCGAGTACGCACAGATATATAATGATCTGAACGACTATGACAGAGCCATATTTTACGCAAAGCGGGGCTTGGCATTAGCCGATAGTTTGGGTGTAATTGACATGATTTCTCAGTCTTACCAGGAATTGATTAGTAGCTATGAAGGTAAAGGCGACCTGCAAACTGCAATGAAATATCAGAAGCAGAATAACCAAATGCAGGATAGCCTGAATGATTTTAACAAGAGCAGAAATGCGGAGCTGATACAGGACTATTTCAGGCTCGACAAGCGATTGAGTGATATGGCCGACCTGGAACGCAGCAACGAACAAAACAGGGAAATGGTAAAATCGCAGCGTGCAACCATTTTTACACTGGCCGCTTCGTTGTTGATAGTGATGATATTGCTGGGTGTCACATTCTATTTTTATAAACAGACAAAAATGTTCAGTCAGCAACTGAACGACCAGAACGAATGGTTGCTGAAACAAAAACAGCTGATTGAGGCCCAAAAGGCTAACCTGGAAGTGGTTAGCGGAGTTAAAGATAAACTGCTCGCTGTTATCGCACACGATTTGCGTACGCCGATGGCTAACCTTCGCGGTGTTACCGAAATGTTCAATATGGATTACCTTACCAACGACGAGGTACGCACGCTGATGAAAGATATCAACCCAATTGTGAAAAGTGCCGAAATGACATTGTCAAACCTGCTCGAATGGGCGGGCAGCCAAATTAAGGGCCGCAATGTAAACGCCTCGCGCCTGGACATTTTTCTATTGGGGGTCGAGATGGAGCAGATATTCAATCACTTGCTGCAGAAGAAAAGTATCGAATTTGTAAACCATGCCAGTCCGGGCCAATCTGTTCTGGCTGATGAAAATCATGTCAAAGTGATTTTGCGTAATCTTATAAGCAATGCCATTAAATTCACCGATGCTAATGGGCACGTGATCCTTAGTTCGGAGCTAAAGGACGATAAAGTTATCATCTGCGTCGAAGACAATGGTAAAGGGATGACCGAGCACGAGATTAGCCAACTCTTCAGGTTTCAAACACACTTCTCACAGCGAGGCACCCAGGGCGAAAGCGGCACCGGTATTGGCCTGATGCTTTGCAAGGAACTGGTTGAACTTAATGGTGGTAAGGTTTGGGTTGAATCAAAACCTAATAAAGGCAGCAAATTCTATTTCAGTCTGCCACTGAACGCGGAGTATGCTTAATAGTCTGAACCGCTGACTCGTGTGATTTCTTTGATCTTATATAGTATAGAGTCCACAAGTAGTCCTGTATTTCATTCCTGTTTGATTCCTACAATCCGCCAATATTCTAATCAAAAAAGCAAAAGGCGGTAGCTTTCTCACTATTGTTAGGAATATTCCCAAATGTGGACAGAATTCATTGTAATCTTTGTGTAATATTTACATACCTTACGGCAATCATATATACCCTAATTATAAAACCCGAAAATGACATTCCTCAACACGGTACTTGAGCCGCCCGGCTATGGCTGGCGCGATGAATTTGGCGCGCTTGTAAAACCGACCCACAAACAAATTTTAAAAGAGTTTTTTTCCAGGCTAAACATTTTCAAATGCAAGAAAAATTGGCTGTCATTCGTTAGCTGGATGCTCATTCTGGCGCTTTCGCCGTTCTTTACTTTATTTTTTTTCAAATACGTTACACTGGAGAGGGCGGCAATTGCATTTGTTTACGGTATGATCATCATGGGGACGCATGGCACTATTTGGCATCACCGCTATTGTACGCATCGCGCCTATAAGTTTCGCAATAACTTCTGGCGATTTGTGACACAAAATCTTACACTCAAGATCATACCCGAAGAAATATATGCCATCTCGCACCATGTGCATCATGCGCTTTCAGATACACCCGGCGATCCATACAACGCAAATGGAGGTTTCCTCTATTGTTTCCTGGCCGATGTGAACCACCAGCCCATTTCACGCAATATGTGCGAAAAGGATTATTACCGCTGCACCAGCTTAATGAAACATACGGGCATTACCCCAAACACCTACACGCAGTATAAAAAATGGGGCTCTATCGCAACACCATGGCGCACCCTTATCAGTGTTATCCTCAATTGGAGTTTCTGGTTCGCAGCATTTTATCTTATAGGCGGTATGGGGTTAGTTTGCACCATGTTTGCCGCAGCAGGCGTTTGGGCAGTTGGCGTGCGGACGTTTAATTACGAAGGTCATGGCAAAGGTAAGGACAAACGTAAGGAAGGAACCGACTATAACCGCGACGATATGTCAATAAACCAGGTATGGCCGGGTTTTGTAGCCGGCGAGTGGCACAATAACCATCATTTATACCCCAAAAGTGCGCGTTCCGGATTTAAGCCATATCAAATTGATTTTGCGTGGTACTATATAAAATTCATGAGTACCATCGGTGCCGTTAGTCACTATCGCGATTCGAAAAAAGAATTCTATAGCGAATATTATAAACCGGTTGCTGAAGTAGTTCCGGCAAAGCAGATATTGGAGCCACAGAGTGTATTTGTAGAATAGTTAGCTGCCGGTAAAAAATCGGCGATACATATTAAAGAAAATGAAATTGACGCCGGGCGAAAATGCCCGGTGTTTTTGTTTGTATTGGGTTGGGGCCTCCATCAATTATAACACTCGCATAAAAATTACAATCACTATTTGCAGCATTTATAAATGTAATTTATAAATTAGCTAACCCCAATTGTAAGTGTCATCTAAACACCATTCCTGATGAAATGTAAAATACGGCCCGTGCTTATTTGCATGTTTTTCTGCGCGGGTATTTTTGGTGCGAAAGCGCAAACTCATCCTATAGGCATTTTTGACGACCAGACCGACGTCGGCCTCGTGAAACACAAAGGCAGCGGTACTTACGATAGCAAGATGCAGCAATACCATTTGCAAGGCTCGGGCAGCAACGTTTGGGGAACACACGACGAATTTCATTATGTATGGAAGAAGATGAAAGGAGATTTCATCCTTCGTACCAATATTAACTTTATCGGTAAAGGCGTAGAAGAACACCGTAAAATAGGGTGGATGGTGCGCGCCTCGCTCGACACCAACTCGCAGCATGTGAGTGCTGTGGTGCATGGCAGCGGGCTTACATCAATGCAATTCCGGAGAACAACAGGCGGCCAAACCGAAGAAAAGAAATTTACGTTGGCCGGCGCCGATGTCGTTCAATTGGAAAGGAAAGATGGCAGATACACCATGTCGGTAGCACATAGGGGCGAGACCTTTGTGAGTGAAAAACTGGATAGCCTTGACCTGGGCGATGATGTATACGTAGGATTGTTTATCTGCTCTCATAATGCAAACGTAAGCGAGCAGGCCGACTTTAATAATGTACGGGTTGTTACCCCTGCGCCTAAGACGCTGGTGCCATATCACGATTATTTAGGCAGCGCGATTGAGATACTGGATATCGACAACGGTAACAGCAAGATCATATACCAGATACCCAAATCGCTGCAGGCGCCCAACTGGACGCAGGATGGTAAATCACTTATCTACAATCGCGACGGCACGCTATACAATTTCGACCTGGCATCGGGTACTCCGACGGCTATCAATACGGGCGTCGCCAATAAAAATAATAACGATCACGTGATCTCGTTTGATGGTAAGATGCTGGCCATCAGCAGTGGCAATGGCGAACATGGTGCTTCGGTTGGCTTTACAGTACCAATTGGCGGCGGCGAGGCTAAGCAAATTACACCCGTTGGGCCTTCATATATGCATGGCTGGTCGCCGGATGGCAAATGGATCGTGTTCTGCGGAGACAGGGGAGGCAACTTTGATGTTTACCGCATACCGTCAACTGGTGGTCCCGAGGAACGCTTAACTAATACAATCGGATTAGATGACGGACCCGAATACAGCCCAGACGGCAAGTATATTTATTTCAATTCGGTACGTAGCGGGTTGATGCAGGTATACCGGATGAAGGCAGACGGTACTGAGCAAACCCAATTAACGAATGATGATTTTAATAACTGGTTCCCGCATATTTCGCCGGACGGCAAATGGATAGTTTATATAACATTCTTTAAGGATGAAGTTGCACCGGGCGATCATCCATTTTATAAGCATGTATACCTGAGGATTATGCCGGCAAATGGCGGCCCGTCAAAAGTGGTGGCATATTTATATGGTGGACAGGGAACTATCAATACCCCTTCGTGGGCACCTGATAGCAGGCATTTGGCTTTTGTTAGTAATTCGGGTTTGTTGTTCCCGGCATTTCCGATAGGGCAGTGAAAAATGGCACGTTCTCCGATCGCTTCAAGAAGCGACCAGAGATTTAATGGGATAATATTTCAAATCCTCTTTCCGCCGCAGGCGAAGAGAGAGGGTGGTCGATCCGCCTTGCGGCAGATACGACCGGGTGAGTCTAGCAATCAATTATAACCCTATAAAACAAATAAAAATGGACAATTCACGCAGAGAATTCATCAGGAATACAACCATTGCGGTTGCAGGAGCCGCATTGCTGTCGAACAAACTTTTTGCTGCCTCAGACCCTAAGCTTGTGAGAGTCGGGCTTCAGCTTTACTCAGTTCGCGATGCAATGAGCAAGGATCCGCACGGTTCACTCAAAAAACTCTCCGATATGGGGTATGTTTTTGTGGAGCACGCCAATTATGTGAACCGTAAATTCTACGGCTATACTCCTAAAGAATTTAAAAAGGTGCTTGACGATCTTGGTCTTCAAATGCATAGCGGCCACACGGTAATGACGGCGCAGGATTGGGACGACTCAAAGAACGACTTTACCGATAAATGGAAATATACCGTAGAAGATGCTGCAACAGTTGGCCAAAACTTTGTGATCAGCCCCTGGCTGGATGATGCTTTGCGCCATGACATGGACAAGCTGAAGAAAATGATGGATCAGTTCAATAAATGCGGCGAATTGTGTAAAAAATCGGGAATGAAGTTTGGCTACCATAACCATAACTTTGAGTTTAGCACCAAGACGCCAGACGGTTCAGGGTTATTATATGATTACATATTGACTAATACCGATCCTGCACTGGTTGCCCAGCAAATGGACGTAGGCAATATGTACGGCGCGGGTGGCAGGGCGCTTGATCTGCTGCAAAAATATCCCGGACGTTTCGAATTGCTGCATGTGAAAGACGAGATCAAGAGTGACA
Source organism: Mucilaginibacter sp. (assembly GCA_025934475.1). Lineage (GTDB taxonomy): Bacteria > Bacteroidota > Bacteroidia > Sphingobacteriales > Sphingobacteriaceae > Mucilaginibacter. Next base: position 8,462 of record JAICXZ010000089.1, read on the forward strand.
CCGGACAGGGTATGGATGGATACGACAGTACTATTTTAGGAGAGGGTGTAA
>JAICXZ010000426.1 GCA_025934475.1 Mucilaginibacter sp.
ACAGCATTTCAAGTCGGGCGATAAAGCAAGCATCAGGAAAATTGAAAGGATCCTCGTTGAGCTTACCGAAACGCCCTACACAGGCGTTGGAAACCCTGAACTATTAAAATACGATCTTTCTGGGTTTTGGTCGAGAAGAATTAACCTAAAAGACAGGCTGATCTATAAGGTCGAAGAAAATATGGTTACAGTTTTCGTTATATCGGCGATGGGTCATTACGGTAAAAAGTAGTTTTCCCGAGCCCGCCTCTGAAATTCGACTTCTTTGTCCATTCCCATCCTGGCGCGAGTATCCGTGCCGGGCTACAGAAAAGGCTACTCGTGCCTTTTTCGGAAGGTGTACGAGTTCAAATCTCGTTCCGGGTATTTAATAACAGGAGTGATAATTAATCTACAGCGATGGTGGTATCCATTATCGTTTTTTTGTGTTTGATGACGCTATCGATCGTATAATTAAACCGGGTGCTGTCATAGTTATCATACTGCTTATAGATCTGCATGATATAATTAGCCGCAGCCGAATCCGGTTTAAGCTGATAGGTATCGCACAAACAAAGCGCTAATTTATTGTGCGCGACCCGGTCAATATCAGTTACATAGTCCTTATTCCAATAATCGAAATGAACGGTGCAATTTTTAAACGAGATGGTTTGGGTACTGCGAAAGCGTATCCACGGCAATATCGCGGTGAAAAATAAGACAACCAGTCCTAGGATGCCCAATACGATCGCCGCTGTTTTTCGCTCTTCCATAACTGTTTAACTTAATACAGAAAAAGTACATTGGTAACCCAAAAACGGTTCTTTGCTGTCTGCCTCCCTGCCACAAGCCTTTTCCTAGTAGCCCGCATGCCCGTTGAGAACATCAGTTTCATTATCTTTACCCAACACGAATCCCAACCCATGAAAACGCTCCAACTATTCTTACTGATTTTAATCCCCGCTTTTGCATCGTCACAAAAACCGGTGCCGGTTTGCAAATGCCCTGATACGACGTTTGTTTCTTCCGCAGCCAAACCGCTTAAAATATTTCATTTCTCCAATGGCCGGTCGCTAGGCTTATTCGGATATGAAGAAACCAAGCTCATCAGGGGAAAAATCCTTTATTCGGAATTCGTGCTGACCGAATGCGGCGCGAAAAAAATAATCAAATTCTGGGGCGCCGTGCTGACGTGCGACGTAACATTCGCCAATGACACGGTATACGTTAAAACCCTGTACGACTTCCCGGTCGGCAGGGCCATGAAACCGGAGTATTTACCCTGGACCATCGAGCACGTTTACTTTTCCGGCGGCAAAGCCGTCCGCAAATTGATGATCAACCCCGCGATACCCAAATACACCCCGGCCCAGGTTGCCCTGGTATTCAAACAATACCAGCATGCGCCCAATGAGAACAGCGACGCCACCATCGATTTAGCCGACAAGTTATTGATCAGCACAATGTCGGGCAGTAAAAAAGCGAAATACCTGCTGGTTAACTTCAAAAATAAATTCACCCGGCTCGATGGTGCCCCCGCCGAAGCATACGACACCATTATGCGCATGCTCGGCCTTTGGGAAAAAATGAGCCGGCAATAAGCAACTTGTATCGCTATTTAGTTCCACCGACTGCTAACGACATGACGAGACTCCACCTCAGCAGAGCAGCTTCGGATGAAAGCAGGCAAAACAAAATAAATCTAAGAAGCGCAAAGGCCCGACAAAAAAGCGGGCCTGGGAGTATGGCCTGCAGCGGGGAAGCATTTTTTTGTCTTGATTTTTGGGTCACCTTTGTATCAAGACAAATTGCGAAGCAATCTTGAGCGCTAATAAAAAACAAAACCAACTGCGAAAAACGTGACAGCCCAGCGGCAATTGAGCGGCGAGAACATCACATGAACCGTGCGCACTGTCATGCGAAACGCAGTGAGCATCGGACCGTGGACATGCGGGTGCTCCCTGCTGCCGCAAGGCTCCGCCCGGTCGTATAAAGCATCAGTTTTTAGTTGTATACCTAACGATATAAAAGTAAATTTGTATAGCTGAATTAACAACCACGACCAGGTAATTAAATTTCAACAATATAATCATGCTTACAAAAGATAAAGTCAAAGAACTTGTTGAACAGATGCCCGAAACATTCTCTGTCGACGATTTGGTGGAGCGGGTATTGCTGCTACAAAAAATAGAAGCAGCACAAAAGGAAATTGAAAATGGGGAAGGACTCGACTGGGAGGATGTTAAAAAAGAGATGGACCGGTGGTGAAAATAGTTCTGTCGAAAACCGCCAGGTTTGATCTCAAAGAAATTGTGAACTATATTAAGCGGGATTCACCAAAATATGCCATTTTAGAGAAAGAGAAGATCAAAGATGCCATCGATGGCTTGCCGAACCGGCCTTTATCGGGCAGGATTGTCCCCGAACTTAACAATTCCAGCATTAGGGAACTTATTTTTAGAAATTACAGGATAATTTATGAGATAGTTTCGGAAAAGCAGATCAACGTCCTAACCATCCACCACCACGCACGACTGATTGCCAACAACCCGGCTTTCCGGGATGACGAATAATTCCCGCTGCCGCAAGGCTCTGCTTATTATCCGCATTACTAACCCGCCCTGTCATCCTATGTTTGTGAAGGGATGAGATTTGAGTTAGAAAGGAATAAATTTATTGCAGAAGAAAAAGGTAAAGAGAAAAGATTAAGAAGTGTCATTAGCCCGTGTCGAGGCTGTTCGCAATGCTAATCCCTTTACCCTCTGCTATGAGCTTGAACAGTTCATTAGGCCATGAGCCTGAATGCGGGATTGATAAGCCAAATAGCAGTTTCTTCTACTTTATTGTCTTTAAAAACAAAGTTATGCAAACTCAAACACATTACACAGGTATTGACATTTCAAAATCGTTCTTTGATGTAGCTGTAGCAGAAGCTCAAGGTTACCGGTATTATAAGTTTGATAACAATGATTCCGGGTTTTCAGCGCTGTTAAAGATATTGCCTGAAAACGTTGTTGTAGTTATGGAAGCTTCCGGTCCTTATTATCTCAGGCTGGCCTGTTATCTTTCAGGAAAAGGAATAGCAGTCAGTGTTATCAATCCGCTGGTGATCCGGCGCTTTTGTCAAATGCGGATGTCCAGGGCAAAGACAGATAAAAAAGATGCCAGAATGATTGCGGAATATGGGCATACAGAAAAACCCGGCTTATGGCAAGTTCCACAGGAACATGTAATAGCCCTACAGCAAATGGAGACCTTGTTGGCCGGTTTACATAAAGAGTATACGGCTACAAGTAATCAGCTTGAAAGCTTTACAAGCAGTGGCATGCTTGATAAGAGGCTGGAAAAACTGATAAAAAAAGAGTTGAAGCACAAGCAGGAATTGATCGATCAGCTTACCGTTGAAATGGAGGAGCTTGCAAAAAAGCATTATGCCCGGATGCTGGCTCAACTGGAAAGCATACCGGGAATGGGTAGAAAGACAGCGATGATGCTGATAGTATTAAGTGGCGGGTTTAGCCGGTTTGATGATTACAGAAAACTAAGTTCTTATATCGGGCTATGCCCCAGGATATTCGAATCAGGAACGAGCGTAAAAGGAAAAGCCAGGATATGTAAGATGGGCATGTCCAGGATCAGGGCAATGCTGTATTTATGTTCATGGAGCGCTAAACGATGCAACAAGGCTTGTGCGGACTTATATGAACGACTGCTGGCCAAAGGAAAAGCAAAAAAACTAGCCTTAATTGCCGTGGCCAACAAGCTGCTCAAACAGGCTTTTGCCATCGCAACAAATGGAACAACGTACAACGAAAATTATATAAAAAATATTTGCTTTTAAACACAGTTCATTGCGAGGAACAGCCTGTCCCGATCAATTCGGGAAAGCGATCTCTATACTATGCAGATCGATTAGAAGGATTTGTTCAGAACGAACACGGCAACCGCGCATTAGCTGGCGGCATTGAGCGTGTGTTACAATGACGCGGCTGCCGCGCTAAAGTTTTTTTAACCCGAATTTTTCCGCAAGGGTGTTGAGGTCGGCAACTACGGGACTGATAAGGGGGATGCCGTTTGCCGAGCGGGCGGTTTCGGCCTGGCGCTCGGGCTCGCCGGGGATGATGACCTTTTTGCCGGGCTGGATGGTGGCTGCCGATTTGAAGCGGGCTATCCAGTTGTCGAGGTGCGATTTGAACTCATCCACCGGGCGGAAACCGTC
>JAICXZ010000097.1 GCA_025934475.1 Mucilaginibacter sp.
AGACGAAGAAGCCAAACTCGATTATGTTGGCCTGGAAACACCCGACAAACAATATTACGTCGGCATCGATATGCCAAGCGCCCTGCATCCACAAACCATCCTGGCCTACGAGATGAATGACAAGCCGTTGCAGGGAAAGCACGGGCAACCGCTACGACTCATCATTCCGGTAAAATACGGCATCAAAAACCTCAAACGTATTGGCAGCATGAACTTCAGCAACACCCGTCCCCGCGATTACTGGGCCGAGCAGGGGTATGATTATTATTCGGGGTTGTAGCTGAAAGCCCTTTTGAGTTGAAAGCTTAAAGCAGAAAGACGAAAGCTTTTTTATAAGTGCTTTTAGCTTTAGACTTTCAGCTTTCTGCTTTTATTCGCATCTTGCAATTAATGCCTGCCGCAAAACTAACCTTAGGAAAAGAGCTGGCCTATGCCTGCGGCATGGTAGGCTGGAGCATCATGACCAACCTGGTCATTGTGGTAATGCACTACTTTTATTTGCCGCCATCCAATACCGGGCTGGTTCAATTGATACCACAGCTGCTCATATTCAATGTCGTAAATATTCTGTCCGTCGTGGATGTTTCAGGCAGACTGGTAGACGCTTTTTATGATCCGATTATTGCTTCATTGAGCGACAGGAGCAACAGTCGCAAGGGCCGTCGAATCCCTTTCATGAAATGGGCATTGGTTCCAGCGGTTTTTTTTTGCTGCCTCATCTTTTATCCGCCGGTACATGGCGTCAGTACCAATAACGCCATTTGGCTCGGTGTTACAATGGCGCTTTTTTTCATGGGCATAACCACTTATATCATTCCATATAATGCTCTTTTGCCCGAAATGGCCGAAAACAGCGCCGAAAAGGTGAAGCTCTCATCTTTTCAGCAGGCGGGTTTTGTGTTGGGTATTATCCTCGCCGCCCTGGTTAATAATGACGCGGATTTGGTTCAGCACATATTTCATGTCACTGATCGCATTACCGCGATGCAGTATACTATTTGGAGTCTTTGCATTTTGGCAGGTTTATTTATGCTAATACCTATCCTGGCAATCGACGAAAGAAAATATACTGCCAGCAAACCGGCACACCGGCCTATAATGCAGGCCATCCGCCAAACCTTTAAAAATCGCAATTTCAAGTATTACCTGGTATCCGATTTCACTTTTTATATTTCACTAAGCATCGTTTCCAGCGGACTGCTTTATTTTGTAAAAGTGCTGCTTGATCAGCCCGAGTCCATTGGCGGCGAATTGATGGGTGCCATGGTAGGCTGTTCTTTGCTGTTCTACCCGCTGATCAATTATCTCTCAAAAAAGATCGGGAAAAAACCTTTGGTTCTGATCGCTTTCGGAATGCAGAGCCTTGTTTTTGTCCTCATCTTTTTTTTAGGCAAGCTGCCAATGTCGCCGCCAGCCCAGGGATTTTTGTTGTCAATTAGTACCGCATTTCCGCTGGCAGCCCTGGGAATACTGCCCAACGCCATTTTAGCCGAAATAGCACAAATAGATGCCAAAGAAACCGGTGAAAACCGTGAAGGAATGTTCTTTGCAGTTAAATATTTCTTTGTCAAACTAGGTCAAACGTTTGGTTTCGCTCTATTCGCCTTTCTTACGATATACGGCATCAATCGCGGGCACGATTTTGGTCTGAGACTTAATGGCATCTGTGGATGTATACTTTGCCTGGCGGCGCTATTATTTTTCAGCCGCTTTAAAGAAGAGAAAGATAAGTGAGTTGATTGAGTTGAATGGTTATAACTCAATCAACTTAATCCAACTTAGTCAACCAATCAACTATCTGCTAGTATTATTAGGCCTCGCATACACCAACTGCATCACGTTAATATTGCGCATAAGGAAGGCTGCTTCGCAGTAGCACAAATAGTAGTTCCATTTGCGGATAAAAGCATCATCGAACCCCAGCGACTTCACCGTAGGCAAATTGCCATTAAACTGATCGAACCACAATTTTAGTGTTTGTGCATAATGCAGACCAATATCCTTTAGGTCGACCAGCGTCAAATCACCGGTGCGATTGATGGCTCCGTTAATAGCGGCTATAGATGGTAGCAATGAACCGGGGAAAATGTGTTTCTGTATCCAATCGACGCCTTTGCGCAGGCTATCATACCTGCAATCGGGCGAGGTGATCACTTGCAGTGCCAGAATACCGTTCTTCTTTAACAGATCATGGCATTTTTTAAAATAAACATCCAGGTATTTATGGCCAACGGCTTCCAGCATTTCGATAGAAACAATCTTGTCGAATCTGCCCTCCATCTGGCGGTAGTCCAGCATTTGGACGGTTACTTTATCACTCAGACCAGCCTTTTCTATGCGTTCCTGTGCCAATTTCTGTTGCTCGGCCGAGATAGTCAAAGACGTTACTCTGCAGCCATAATTTTTGGCCATATAAATGGCATTACCACCCCAGCCGCTCCCAATCTCGAGTACATGATCGGTCGGTTTCAAGTGTAACTGCCCGCAAAGTCGTTCGTATTTGGCCAGTTGCGCTTCTTCCAGACTTATTCCGTCTTTATAAAAATAAGCGCTGGAATACGTCATGGTCGGATCGAGGAAGCTCGCGAAGAAATCATTGTTCAGATCGTAATGCGCTGCGATGTTCTTCTTCGAGCCGCTCATTGAGTTGGCTTTTTTGAAATGATAAAGCTTATTGAACCATTTGAAGATGTTGAGTGCCCATGTTTGCGCCTTGTTGCCCGAAACAGCAGGATTATTCTCCACATTCAACAAAAACCACTTGATCACATTGGTGATATTATCCGTATCCCATAAACCAGCTACATATCCTTCGCCAAAGCCGATATCACCATATAGGATCACCTGTCGATAAAACTCATGGCTATTGATTCTGACATTTGCCGATACATTACCCTCGCCGTTACCCAAAGTCAAATTCTGGCCGTCGGGCAAGGTAAGATGCATGCGACCCATATCCATTTTCGACATGATCCGGAGCACGATGTCCTGGTACAGGTTGTGTTTTTTTGTGAGCGTGAGGGTGTCAGGCATAACCGGTTTTTAGCTCTATGTACGAATATAAGATATTATGCGGTTTTATCAGCTACATGATTTCCCTTATGCGGGCGATAAACTTCGAGCTGAAGTTCCTGGTTTGCAGTCTTTTTATGGTAAGGTAATTTCCTGAGCCACAGCTTGAAAGCCTGCCAGTGAATCAGTGTAATTACCTTCAGCGTAATTAAAGGGAAACTGAAAAAATAAGCCAAAAGTTTAGCGTCTGTAAGCGCTCTATGGCCGCCACTTAAGGTACTAATGAAAAATCGATTACCCTCCTTATCAATGTCGTCGATCCTGATCTGTAGTTTTTCACCGGGTATCTGCAGGTCGAAATCAAAATTGGTGTCCATATCAATGAATGGCGACACGTAAAAGTATTTCGTTGTGTTCAGTTTGTAATGATCACCTTCTTTGGTATTCGCGCCCAGGAAAAATGGCTTCATCTCGAGAAACGTATTGCAGATCTCTACCACGGAGCAAATGGGCTGTCCGCTCTCGTCATAACAGAAATAAAACGAAACCGGGTTGAACTGGTAACCCAGTGTGCACAGGTTGGTCAGCACCATGATACGTCCGTTACCTATTGTTACGCCATTGGATAGCAAATAGTCGGTGATGTGCTGCCGAACATTTTTTGACCGGTCCGGGCACTCTTTAGGCAATTGCAAATGATCCTTATCCCGGAAATTGAACAGGTTGAACCGGTTACGGCTCATGAATTTCATGCGCTTGTGCAACATGTCGATCTCATCAAGATCGAGATAAAACATAAAGACGTTGTAATGAAACCGGTTCGGTTTTGGCGCCAAACGGTTATGCATTACGCGGGCTTTATAAAGGCACGAATTCATAAAGTTACTAAGTGAATATACGGATTAATTGTTGAGGCGGATCGTTGAAATTCTCCCGCCAACTATGGACATACAAGTCGGGTGAGCGAGATGTTCTGCCTCATAGTTATAGATTATTTCATCTGTTATAAACCAATTACCCTCCCATTTATTCAAAAACACCCCTTTTACTCACAAAATTTACCGGTTTACCCCTTTCACTGGGCGAACTACCCCCTTCCTGTTTTTGACATTTTCCATCACATTAGCGATTACGATCTGCAACAAAACGCTGTAGCCAGCAGGGATCGACAAACCAATTATTCATTAACATTTTAAGAACATGAGAAAAAATTTACTAAAGGGTTTTTCCCCGCCCCGGGGGAAAAAGCGATTGCTCTGTCTCGCGGTAATCGCGCTGTTATCAACAAACAGTAAGTTATACGCCTCAGCTGAACGCCACGACAATGGCGCTCACACATCCCCGGCAAACGCGCTGGACGTGACCGTTACCGGTACCGTAGTGGATGAAAAAGGTGTTACTTTGCCCGGAGTGAGCGTAGCGGTTAAAGGAACCGATAAGGGTACAACTACCGACGCCAGCGGTCGTTTCACCATAAACGTTGCCAATGAGAACGCAGTGCTTGTTTTCACCACGGTTGGATATGTTACGCAGGAGCGTACTATTCCGGCAAACCACGTGATCAATATCCAACTGAGTCCTGATAGCAAGTCGTTGAACGAGGTTGTGGTTGTTGGTTACGGTACACAGAAAAAGGCTACCCTTACCGGTTCTATATCGGTAGTTAAAGGCGGCGACCTGGTAAAAAGCCCGCAGCCCAACTTATCAAACTCTTTTGCAGGACGCGCATCCGGTGTTATTGCAAACAATACTTCCGGTGAGCCGGGTTATGACGGTTCCAGCATCCTGATCCGCGGCATACAGACAACCGGAAGCAACAATGTACTTGTTGTTGTGGACGGTGTTCCCGGGCAGATTGGTGGCCTGGAGCGTCTTGATCCAAATGATATAGAAAGCGTTTCAGTGCTTAAAGACGGTTCGGCGGCAGTTTATGGTAACCGTGCAGCAAATGGTGTAATCCTGATTACTACCAAGCATGGCAAAGCTGGTAAGCCAACAATTTCTTATAGCTTTAACCAGGGCTTCAGCTCGCCAACCCGCTTACCTAAAATGGCCGATGCTGCTACTTATGCTACAATAGTAAACGATATCAGCTACTACAATAATAATGCAGGCGGTATGAATCAGGTATATTCTGCCGACCAGATTCAAAAATTTAAAGACGGATCGGACCCGTTGAATTATCCTAATACTGATTGGGAAAAAGCAACGCTGAAAAATTATGCATTGCAAAACCAGCATAGTCTGACACTCACAGGCGGCACTGACGATGTGAAATACTTTACCTCTCTCGGTTCTATTTACCAGGACGGTATTTACAAAAACGGGGCCACCAATTATCATCAATTCAGCTTCAGGGGTAACGTGGATGCAAATGTGACCAAGCGCTTCAAGATCGGTTTGTCACTGGCAGGAAGAGAAGAAGACAGGCAATTCCCGACCACCGGGGCCAGTAGTATCTTCCGCACGATTTATCGTTCGTACCCAACCAGCGCTCCATACTATCCGAATGGACTACCAACTGCAGGTATAGACCAGGTAAACCCTGCCCTGGCGCCAACAGCGATTGGTGGTCTCAATAGAAACCCAACCCAGGTATTCAATGGCATATTAAAGGGCAGCTATGAAATTCCGGGTATCACTGGCTTGTCGCTTGACGGCTTCTTGTCTGTAGATAAATCCGGAGCATTCGATAAAGCTTTCTACACTCCTTATACCGTTTATACTTATAATAGCTCGACTAACACCTATACGCCGGGTATCGAAGGCGGCTCCAATGGTCTTGCATATTTATACGAGTCGCAGTTGAATCAATCGCTTATCACTTCAAACATTAAGCTGAATTTTGTTAGGCAGTTTGGCAAGCATAATGTGAATGCTTTTGTTGCTTACGAACAGAGCAAAACAGATTACAATTATTTCTGGGCTCAGCGTAATAACTTCCAAACATCTGCTACGCCTGAATTATCCGAAGGCGGTACCGCTGCCAGTGATGCAACAAATGGCGGCAGCAGCAGTGATAACGGCACTAATGGCAACGGCTATCCATTTTACGACTACCACCGCCGAAGCGTTATTAGCCGGATTGCTTATGACTTCAATGAGAAGTACTTGCTGGAAGGCCAGTTACGCGCCGACGGTTCTTCGCTTTTCGCACCGGGCCATCAATGGGGTTATTTCCCATCTGTTTCGGCGGGTTACCGTATTTCTAAAGAAGACTGGTTTGCCAACAGCTTTAAGTTCATCGATGATCTGAAAATTCGCGCATCATATGGTGTGCTTGGTGATGACATCATCAGTGCTTATCAGTACAGCGATAACTACTCATTCAATAACTGGGTGGTGCTCGACAACGGAAATGGTGCGACGGTTCAAAATGGTATTGATCTGACCAAACTGGCTAATCCAAGCATTACATGGGAAACAGCCAAGAAAACCGATATAGGTATTAATGCTACTTTCTTAAAGAACTTTACACTCGAAGCTATCTATTTCTCTCAAAAACGTTCTAATATCCTGGCTTACCGGAATGCTTCGTTGCCCGGAACCTCGGGTATTGTAAACCCATACGGTTCGAGTCCACTAGTGCCTGCTGAAAATATTGGCAAAGTGAACAGCGGCGGTTTTGAAGGCTCGCTGGGCTACAATCATGTTGGCAAGTTCAACTGGGGCATTTCAGGAAACTTTACCTACGCCAAGAGCAAAGTTATTTATGAGGACGAGGCAGCCGGAACAATTCCGTACCAGGCTCAGACGGGCCATCCGCTTAATACCTACCTGTTATACCAGGCTATTGGCATATTCCGCTCGCAGGCCCAGCTTGACGCTACGCCGCATGTGCCAGGTGCACAAGTAGGTGATTTGATTTATGCGGATATTGATCATGACGGTAAAATTACCAATGCCGACCAGGTTAGGTCAAAATATGGCAATATCCCGCAAATCGTGTATGGCGTTAACTTAAATGCCGGCTATAAAAACTTTGATCTTGCTGTGCTTTTCGCAGGTCAGGCCGAAGTAAGCCAGTATGTGCTGCCTGAATCGGGAACTATCGGTAACTATTATAGCACATGGGCCGACAACGCGTGGAGCCCAACTAATCCGAATGGCTCGTATCCAAAGGTGTCCACCCGCGCTTCCAGCGCAGTGAGCGGCGGTCAGTATAACAACACTTTTTGGTTAAACAACGCCGCATTCCTGCGCCTTAAAAACGTGCAGCTAGGCTACACACTGCCAAATGACGTTGTGTCAAGACTACACATTTCGGGCCTTCGCTTTTATGTAAGCGGGTTTAACTTGTTCACTATTTCCAAAGTTAAGGACTATGATCCTGAAGGCACAAACGGCTCCGGACAGTTTTACCCGGAACAACGCATAATTAACCTGGGTGCTAATGTCAAATTCTAAAAGTATCATGAAAACATTAAAATATAGAATCTGCTTCGCGGCACTTTTAGGCATTGCCCTGACCGCGTGTAAGAAAGATTTTTTACAAACCACGCCTACCGATAGGGTTTCAGGCAGTTCAGTAACCACAGACACTTCACTTTTTGAAGATTATGTATTGAACCGGTACCTCGGGGTAACGTTACAAAATAAGGAAGGGGACGGTTCGCCTCCGGGATTTGGACGAGGATTCGAATATGCTATGTGGAGTTCCGTTACCGACGAATCCATCTACACCAACAATGACGGCAGTTGGGTATTGCAGCAAGGACAGCTTGCGGCCAATAACCTGGGTATTGCCGGTACTTTATGGGCAAGGAGCTATCGCAGCATTCGCGAATGTAACTATGCTTTGAGCATCATTAACGGTTTACCCCTCAGTGCAGGTCATAAAACCAGGCTGATCGGTGAACTGGAGTTTATCAGGGCATTCCGCTACCAGGATTTGATCCGCAACTATGGCGGGGTGGTTCTTATGGGTGATAAGGTGACTGAACTTAATAGTAATTTACAGGACCCAAGCCTCTTTAAACGCGCATCATTGACCGATTGCTTTACTTATGTAACAGCTCAATTGGATGATGCAGCCTCAAAACTGCCGTTGAATAATGATGGTTCCTGGGCGCTTGGTCGTGCCACCAAAGGAGCTGCGCTCGCACTGAAATCGCGCTTGCTACTTTATGCTGCGAGCCCGCTGTACAACGCAGGCACATGGTCGGCTGCAGCAGCCGCAGCAAAAGCTGTGATCGATTTGGGCAAATATAGTCTTGATCAGAGTGGTTACTCGCAGCTGTTTTTGAACCCGAACAGCAACGAGATCATTTTCGAGCGCCTTTACTTCCCTAACACTGCGCCGCAT
>JAICXZ010000139.1 GCA_025934475.1 Mucilaginibacter sp.
AAAAGCATATCAATTTGAATGAAATAAAACCGATTTATGAGGCCCAAGTTGACACAGTTACCTCATGCGCCGGATTTGTATCCGTGATGGAACACGCCATTTATGAACTTTACGACCATCATTGCGGTTTAAGAACCAACACACCAGCTTCTCGGCGTTTGGTGCCCACAAGCACCGATGTGTGGGCCGAATATAAAAACGGTAGACCCCTGATTGTTGAAGTTCGAAAAGGCTTCGGTTCAGAGAAAGTGGGCATTAAAGCAGGAATGGAGGTCGTCGAAATAAATAACCAACCCATTGCTGAGGCTATAAAACCATTTCTTGCTCATGTAGTTAATGACGAATCGAAAAGTTTTGCTTTACGGTTGGCTTTAGCCGGCGACCATGTTACCGAAAGAAAGATCACATTGAAAACCCGGGAAAAGATTGTTGATTTTTATCCTGATCGAGAAGGTATGATGCTGGAAAAGATAACCTATCCGTCGATGGTCGAAACAAGGGTTTTACCAGGCAATATTGGTTATCTCAAAATCAATAATTATTTATTTGATAACGAGCTTATTGCAAAATTCGATAGCGCTCTAAATTCCCTGATGCCTACCAAAAGTTTGATTATTGATCTGCGTGAGACGGCCAGCGGCGGCAATACCTCAGTGGCGCGCGCAATTCTTGGTCGCTTTATTACCAAAGACCACTTTTACCAGAAGCATGAGCTTTACGCCGAAGAGAAGTCAACCGGGGTTAAAAGAAGCTGGGAAGAAATAGTTTCGCCGCGAGGCCAAACATATTCCAAACCTGTTGTAATTTTAGCCGATCACTGGACGGGTAGTATTGCCGAAGGTATCACCATCGCGTTTGATGGAATGAAACGTGCGACAGTTATCGGAACTCAATTGGCCAGGTTAAACGGCGCCGTTGATGGTTTCGAGATGCCTAATACAAAGATCGGGTTCAATATAGCTACAGAACGCTTGTATCATATTAATGGCTCGCCTCGTGAGTTCTACAACCCTGCAATATTGGTTGATGTAACAGGGCAGAAACGGGGTTATGACGTCATCATGCAAACAGCGATAAACTATTTGAAAAGAAACTAAATTAAATATGGATCATTCGGAAACGATCAATTTTGCAAGTGAAAATTATGCGGGTGTGCAAAGCGATATGATGCAAGCACTCCTCGACGCCAATAAAGGTCATGCCAGATCATATGGGAACGATGAATATACGCTTGAGGCTGCCAATCTTATCAGGGAAAGCTTTGGCGCAGATGCGGAAGTTTATTTTACTTTCAATGGCACAGGTGCCAATAACTTTGGCTTGGCCAGCATTACCAATAAATACCATTCAATTTTTTGCAGTGACGTGGCCCATCTGTATGTGGATGAATCCACCGCACCTGAAACATTTGTGGGGTGCAGGATATTTGTTATCCCTTCAGAAAGCGGTAAAATCACGGCGGAGGAACTGAGAGTCTCCATAAAAAGGTCAGGAGATATTCATCACCCTCAACCCAAAGTAGTTTCATTAACCCAACCTACTGAATACGGTACTGTTTATACTATTGACGAACTAAAGGCTATAAAGGCGATTTGCGTTGACAACAATATGCTGCTTCACGTAGATGGTGCGCGATATTTCAATGCTGCGATATCACTGGGCACTACTTTGAAAGAGATGACTACTGATGTCGGTATTGATGTGCTTACGCTAGGCGGCACCAAGGCCGGGATGATGTTTGGGGAGGCGGTAATCTTTTTTAATAAAGATCAATCTGAAGGATATAAATACAATCTGAAGCGCAGCATGCAGCTGGCATCTAAAAACCGCTTTATTGCTGCTCAGTTTACGGCTATGCTCACTGACAACATTTGGCACAGGCTGGCCACACATACCAATAATTTGGCTAAAGAGTTTGAAAGACGCATTGTTGAAGTACCATCCGTTAAAGTAGTTCACCCGGTTGAAACAAATGCAGTGTTCATTAAGATGTCGCCGGCACTACACGAAAAGATGCAGCAGCATGCTCATTTTTATTATTGGAATGATTTGAAAGAAGAAGTAAGGCTTGTTTTTTCTTTTGATAATACGATTGAAGAAATAGACCGGTTCATCAAGCAACTGGATCAATATTCAAGTGATCTGAACTAACGAACGGATTTATTTTCTGGCGGTAACGGTGTGCGAAAAGAGTTGAATTTAGGTTTAACAATCTTAATACTGCGTTTGGAAAGTTCGATACTGGCGTTGAGTTCATAACCTAACAGGATAATTAGCGAGTTAAGGTAGAGCCAGATCATAAGCACAATGAAAATCCCTATGGAACCGTAAATATTGTAGGAGGAAAAGCTATTGATATAATAACTGAAACCTATTGAAGTTAACACAGCCAGGCCGGTGGCGAAAATTGCACCTGGACTGGTAAACTTCCAGCGCTGTTTATGTGCAGGCCCGTAACGATAAAGAAGCGCTACGGTCACAAAAAATACCAGCACCACCACTATCCATCGCGATAATGCAATGATGTAATACCATGCATGTGCGGTACTCGCAATGTGCGATTGAAGAAAAGTCAGGATATTGTGCCCTACAATCATAATCGCTACCGCAAACAGAAAAGAGAGACTGATCACTACAGTTAACACCATTGCGATCCACCTTCGTTTAACGTAACCACGGGTTTCATCAACCAGGGACGATTTGTTAAATGCTTTCATCAAACCTGCAACTCCGTTAGTTGCAACAAACAAGGCGGTAACAAAACCAAAAGAGAATAGCCCAACATTCTTCTTTTTCACTACTTCAACAATAGTATCGTAAAATGTATCAAAAGCGTCTTGTGGTATAATCTGCTGCAGCACTGAAAGCAGGTTGTCCTGAAAATGATTGATAGGGATGTAAGGTATCAATGCAAACAGAAATATGGTGGCCGGGAATAGCGCCAGCATAAAATTGTAAGCCAGCGAAGATGCTTTATTCAGCACCGTTCCGTTGTCAAGTTCGGTCAAAAAGAAAACCAGAACGGTGTATAGCGAGATAGGGCTAAAACCCGGAAATACGACGTATTTGGTACACTCAACCAGGTAACGGTACACAAGAAACCGGCGCAAGAAATCGTGAAGCCACTTCATCTAACTCAAATCTACTGAAAAAAAGGCTTCAGTTTATCGATGAACTCCTGCGGCGGAAGACAGGGACGATTAGTTTTCATATTGACAAAGGCGAGGAGGGTTTCGCCAATGTTAATTAATTCACCACTAGGATTATAGAGATCATATTTAAAGTGAATCTTCACGCCTGGCATCTTTTCCATAATCACCTTAATACTAATTTCTTCATCATACAAGGCCGGTTTCAGGTACTTGCATTTCATTTCGAGAACAGGCATCATGATGCCCGAGGCTTCCATTCCACTATAGGTCATTCCAAGACTGCGCAGCATCTCAACGCGACCTACTTCATAAAACTCAGCATAGTTGCCATAGTACATGTAGCCCATCTGATCGGTCTCACCATATCGCACACGTACTTTGGTGGTATACTCAAACATTACTTTTTAATGTTACGCTCGTTAAGAGCCTGCTGAAATTTGTGTGCATTAACCAGGTGGTCGGCCACATTGGTTGCAAAAGCGTGATATCCCGAAAAATCGGCTTTGGCGCACATATAAATATAGTCGCTCTTCCGGTAGTTGAGTACGGCGTCAACGGCATTTACCGATGGCATCATAACCGGGCCCGGAGGCAATCCGGCATATAAATAAGTATTGTAGGGCGAATTATAGGAAAGATATTTATTCAATACCCTTCTGATCGTAAAATCGTGCAGGGCGAAGATCACCGTTGGGTCCGATTCCAGTTTCATGCCCTTTTTGAGGCGGTTCAGATATAAACCAGCTATTGTAGGCATCTCATCATCATGCAGTGCCTCAGCGTCTACGATAGAAGCCAGAACGGTGACCTGGATGGGAGAGAGGTTGATATCTTTCGCCTGCTGCTTACGGTCCGCTGTCCAGAACTTCTCATAATTGGCATACATGTGCCTGAAAAATTTATCTGGTGTATTATTCCAATACATCTGGTAAGTGTTCGGGATAAACATGGTGTACACGTTCTCGGGCGTGAAGCCAAATTGTTTCAGATACTCTGTCGAATCTAGCAAGTGTATCAGCGAAACGGAATCAGGTTCGATTTTTTTTGCCACAAATCCTGCAAAATCTTCTTTCAGCCTCAAATTATGGAATGACAGTTCAACCGGTTCCTGAGCGCCTGAAGCGAGCATATTGATCAGTCGCCTGTTGGTCATGCCCTCATGTAAGCGATATTTGCCAGGCTTAACGCGCGTTGTATAGTGCATGCTATTTGCTGCCGAATTAAACGACTCCGGGTCCTTTACTATACCCGAATCCTGGATGGTTTTGTAAACATCGGTATAGGTGGCATTGGTATGAATGTAAAGGTACTCATGTTTACCAGTCACGTTCGGTCTGAAATATCTGATGTAATAGTATCCACCAATTCCGGCAATAACTACCAGGATAAGAATCGCTACTAATAACAACCTTTTTTTAGCAGGTTTAGCTGATTTTTCGTTTGTCATAGAAGGGGGTAATGGGATGCTATAACGCTATATCTTTAAAATTGATTTTACGATTTTATTGCTTTTTGCCCTGAATCACAGTCACATTCACCTTAGTGCCAAGCGCGGTTTTAGTGGCCGAATCGGTCCTCATAGGCTGTTGGGATACCACTGTCAAATTTGTCGAGTCGGTTATGGCGCCCTGGTAAGTAATGGTACCCAGGGCCAGGCCTGATCCTTTCAGTGCAAATCTGGCAGCGTCCAAATCCTGGTTGGTCAAATCCGGGATATCAACCTGACTTGCGCCTGCACCATCACCCAGTACCAAATCAACTTTGGAGCCTTTAGGAATTTTACTACCAGGTTGGATAGCTTGTCCGGCGTAGCGCACTTCCAATACGTGGTCGCGGGCAATATCCGGTTTGTAAGTAGTATCGCCAATTTTCAATCCGTAGTTTGATAGTGTGGCTTGCGCCGAAATATAGGGCGAGTCCATCACGTCAGGTAATGAAACGATCGGTGCTTTGTTTTTTACTATTTTAAGGTAAATAACACGGTTCTCCTTTACATTGGTTCCAGCGTCTGGGTCCTGTTCTACGACAGTGCCGGGAGCCTGATCGAGTACGTAAACGGAATCTATGCTAATACCAAATCCTTGTTGTTTCAATACCTCCTGGGCCTTATCGATCTGCAGACCGGTTAGTTTAGGCACCTGGATGCCTTCGCCATGGCGGGTATACCAACCCAGGCTAAAAAAAGCAATCAAAGTAACCAATATAACCGACCCGATGGCGAGGAGGATAGTTCTGCGGAAATCTTTAGTTTTTAGGTAGGAACCAAATTTACTCATCTATTTGCAGCAATATTCAGAAGTCAAAAGTAGATTAAAATTTTGAGATTGAGAAGGAGTCCGAAAGTCCGGAAGTCCGCATAAGTCCGAAAGAAAAAAAACCGCTATAATCTTTCGGACTTTCCGACTTACGCGGACTTACGGACTGCAAAAAGAACTATCTTTGAGCCATGTCCAAACGCAACATCGCCCTTTTAGCCGGAGGTTTTACCGGCGAATATGAAGTATCTGTTAACAGCGCCCAAAACATTAAAAACAACCTGGACGCTTCAAAATACAATGTCTATACTGTTTTTGTTACCCGTGATAGTTGGTTTTACGATTCGCCCGATGGTAAAATTGAAGTTGATAAGAATGATTTCAGCCTAACGGTAAAAGGGGAGAAGATCAAATTCGATTTTGCCTTTATCACTATACATGGTACTCCTGGTGAAGATGGTAAACTACAGGGCTATTTCGAGATGCTGGATATTCCCTACAATACCTGCGATGCTACGACCTCAGCCATCACCATGAATAAAGCTTATACTAAAGCTATTGTACATGGAATTCATCATCTGAATACTGCCCGATCGATGCAATTATTTAAGAGTGATGACCGGCACGACGTGGCAAGCGTAGCCGCTAGTCTTCGTTTCCCGCTTTTTATCAAACCTAATAATGGCGGCAGCAGCGTAGGCATGAGCAAAGTTTACAATGTCGCAGGCTTACCAGAGGCTTTGGAGAAAGCTTTCCACGAAGACGACCAAATCCTCGTAGAAGAGTTTATCAAAGGCCGCGAGTTTAGCATTGGTGTGGCCCGGTTGAATGGAAAAATTACTGTTCTGCCGGCAACAGAGATCATCAGCTCCAAAGATTTCTTCGACTACGAAGCCAAATATACTCCGGGTGTATCACAGGAAATTACCCCCGGCCGCCTTACCGACGAGGAGAACGAAAGGATAGCCAACATCGTAACCGAAGTATATCTGCGCCTCAACTGCAAAGGCATGGTACGCATCGATTTCATACTGCTTGAAGACACCGCCGAGTTTTATTTTATCGAGATCAATACCACTCCCGGTCAGTCGGCCAACAGCCTGATTCCGCAGCAGGTAAGGGCAGCGGGAATGAATGTAGGCGAGTTTTATGGGGAGTTGATCGAAGGAGCAATTTGATGTGCAAATGTGCACATCAATAACTTATAAAACGGCTATCTGCACATCCGCACATCTGAAATCTGCACATGTATCTCAATACACTCGGTGTTCACGCGCGTGCGCCCGCCACCCCCTGTTTTTTCATAAACTACTGATAAACAACGTGTCAAAAATTCATAATTTGCAAAATCGATGCAAAACCCCCTGTTTTCGTGAACATGGTTTTTTTGCTGCATAGTGCCCTCAACGACGTCAAATTCGCATAAATTTGGCACTTAGTGTATCTAATCTCAAAATTCGTTATCACAGATGCTCATTTCAAAATAATTTACACATCTGCAGATTCGCATATCTGCACATCTGCAGATCAATGTTTTTTACCACCCAGTTGTATGCCAATTGTGAATTGCAATTGACTGTTGTGCATTTTATAGCTTAGTGAATCGCTTTTCACAGTGTGGGTCGTAAATCCCCGTAAGTATGCTATATCAAAACTTAGCCTCTTGTACCTTAATATCACGCCGCCGGTAAGCCCCAGATCAAATTTCTGATCATAGCGCGAACTTGTCAAAAGCTGCGCACTTGCCGAATCGGTTTTAGCCGTACTAAGCTGCTTTATAGGAAAGCTTAACACAGGACCCGCTTTAAGAGCAGCGAAATTGGAAAGCTGATAGGTGGCATAAACCGGAACCTGCACCGAGTACAGCTTCCGTGAATCGGGCTGGGCGCGGTATGTTGTTGTGTTAATTGAATCGGTTTGAATTTTGTGTGGTATTTGATAGTTGCCGGTTATGGTGGATGGGCTGAGCACCCGCAGTTGCAATCCCGCACCCCACTTGTCGCCAAAATGATAAGTAGCGTATGCACCGGCAAACGGATCGATACCCAGGCTGCCGTAAAAATTGGCATTCTGATTTTTAGGCGTAAAACTGCCGGGCGAATT
>JAICXZ010000131.1 GCA_025934475.1 Mucilaginibacter sp.
AAGTTTGACGGATATATATTATTTACTATTTTCCCCGAACAATAAATATTAAACCTTAACAAACATGAAAACCACAAAAAAAACCCTTGCCTTTCAAAATCGTGTATTATCCAGAAATGAAATGAAAAAAATTATTGGCGGTGTTGCAGCAAAAAGTTGTCAGACTGATGCGGATTGTCCTACAGGAAGACAGTGCCAGTCAGGAGAATGTCAAGCGAAGAGTTCGATTGGCACTAATGATTGAGGTTAGTCATTGAATTTAATCAAAAAGAGAGGAAGTATGTTTTATGCTTCCTTTTATTTTCTAACGCCTCAATTTTCACTACCGTCTCCCAGTCTGTTTTGCTCCTGCGTATTACGGCTTCTTACTTTTGGATTCGAACTACCAAAGTGATAGCTAAATGCAACCGTTATAAAGTGGTCGCTCAATTGGTCCCTTTCCTTAATATCCAGATTAGCGTAATTGGTGTGATATTTATTATAATCGGTATTAAAAATATCGGTGGCGGTTAACCTAAGCGTTCCCTTATTGTGCAAAATAGAATAACTTATCCCTGCATTCATATAAAAAAGGGGCTGATACCGGCTTATAATATAGTAAGAAGATGATTCATACTTATCATACAGTTGCAGGTTGAGTCTTTGCGACAATTTGAAGTTTTGAGTAAGGTATATATTGAAACCGTTGGTAAGCCTTGATGGAACAGAATTCAGCGTGTACGCATATTTTTCGTGAAAAATGTCCACGGTAGCATCGATGTTCCACCATGGCGTGAAGGTTACCGGTAAGGCAAACTCAGCCTGGTATTGATAATGTGTACCCAGGTTAGCTTTGGTTGATTTATATACTTTGGTGATATTGTCCTGCTCAAAAACATTTCCATAAAAATGGTCGGTGATGATCGTCATCAAACTGATCTTATACTTATCCGCAATTAAGTCGGAGAGCTCATACGTATTGAAATATTCTGGTCTAAGGAAAGGATTGCCGGTGTTATAATAAAACTGATCGACATAACCTATAAAAGGATTCAGGTCCTGATAATCGGGCCTGAGTATCGTTCGCCGGTAAAAGACTGTTAACAGGTTGTTTTTATCCAGTTGGTGGCTTACCTGTACATTGGGGAAAAGATTGTTGTATGAGCTATCCACCTGCTTGTTTGGATTAACCGAAAGCCCGGTCGAATTAGTGCGCTCATCGCGCATGTTAACAGAAATGGTCGTCTTATTGAATTTACCTTCGATGCCAAGGTATGCAGCGTCAAGACGCTCACCATAAGTGAATTGATTATTCAGATCAGTACCGTAAACAAGCTGATTAAAGCCTATAGAATTCCCACTGTTTACCTTGCTGCTTTTTGCACCTGCACTAAAGCGTATGGCGTCTGATAGACGCTGAACAAAATCCAGGTTAGCCGACCAGATAGTTATATGTGATGGCGAGCTGTCCTTATAAAAAATACTGCTATCGGGTTGACCGGACTCACCAAAAAAAACGTTTTGTAAGGTTTCGTCCGAATGACGATGATAATCGGAGTAATCCGCATTTCCTGACAATACGCTATGGCCGTCTTGATCGAGGTTACCTTTATAGTTAACATCGTAGCTCATATTGCTGATGTTCCTGTTGATATTCGAATGTGTACCGATGCTCGAGTTGGGCTGACCATCGATCGAAATTGCCGTGTTGTTCGACTTATCGATAGGCGTATGATTATAAAAACCATTGATCAAAAAACCAACGGTTTGGCCCTTTGCTAGTTGGTAATCGGCGCCAACATTAAAATTATTGTTGATGGCTTTAAGGTGAGCCATGTAATCAAGGTCGAAATCATATTCATGACCACCGGTGTTGATCAAGCGTTCGTTAGAAATAGTATGTGGAATTTTATTATCCTGGAAACCATAGCTGGCAAAAAGGTTTAATTTCTCGGTACGCAGCGTATAGGTAAGACCAGTCGAGAATTTATAGTCCTCCTCAAAACCCGCCAATTGTGAAAATGCAAAATTAGACCCCAGATTTTTATTCTTTTTCAGGATAATATTGATCATCCCTCCCGATGCGGCAGCCTCATATTTAGCTCCGGGGTTATCAACCAGCTCAATCTGACTAATACTGCTGGCCTGGTAATTTCTCAAAAAATTAGCCAGTTCATCGCCGGTTAGCAAAACCGGTTTGCCGTCAATAGCTATCAGGGCTTTCTTGCCTCCATGGTATAATATATCACCATTGTTTACTTTCACTCCAGGCGAAGAGGAGAGCACATCGTACACGGAGTTCCCAGCCGCGCTTACGTTTTGGTCTACATTCAGAATGGTTTTATCCGGCCGTACTTCAACATAGTCTCTTTTTCCGGCTATCGTTACCTCGCCAAGATGGGTAGTGCTTATTTTGAGGGCTATCGAACCTATATCCAAACTGTTACCATTATTTAGCTGGTAGGGTCCGGCGTATAATTTTTCGTAGTTGAGCTTGGTAATAAATAAGAGATAATTGCCAGGTTGCAGGCTGCTGAAATTAAAGGTTCCGTCTTTGCCGCTAATGGTACCCTTCACTACAGATGAGTCCTGGGCTTTCAGAATCACAACTGTCGCCGCTTCGGCTCGCGCCGAATTTTCTATACGGATATTGCCGTGTATTGCCGAAGACGCCGATTGTCCGGATGCTGCGAAAGAAGCAACAACAAGCGATACGGTTAAAAAATATCCGGCAAAGAGTCTCATTAATTAGGGAAAGTAAAGGTTTGGTCTATATTTTTCAGTTTTAATTCAGTCGCAATATAGCAACTTAATATCATAATTAATAAAATAAATAGCTTCATTTTAACGATAAATTAATAAGAAATATTCCTGATAACTAAAATTTTATATTACCATTAATAAATTTAATTAGTTAAATATTTTGGATAGATAATCGATTCGTATAATATGTTGAAACCAATAAATATTAATTACCAAACTCGGCTGTCAAATAATTGTATTTTTGAGCGGGTTGCTATATTTGTTTCCCCTGTAATTATCAAATGAAAAAACTAATTGTCCTGTTACTGGCGGCGTTTTGTCTCGAGGCATCCGCTCAAACCGAACCCGCCAGTTATGCTGCTGCTGTCAGCAAATTCACCGGTTTCTATAACAGCAATAAGCCCGATAGCATTTACAAAATGTTTGGCCCGCCAATGATGGGCGCCCTAACTCCCGATAAATGGAAATCGACATTTTCCCAGCTCAAATCGCAGTTGGGGAACCTTACGCAAAATACCTTTGTGAGTTATGCTGCTCCCGTTGCGGTATATAAATCAACCTTTCAGAATGCGGCCCTGTCAATGAGCTTATCGCTCGATCAAAAGAATATGATCATAGGACTGCTATTCAAGCCGACCGACCAACCTCAGCCCATGGCGTCTGATAAAAAGACCATGGACCCTTCACTTGTGGAGTCGCCAATTTCATTAAAGACAGTCGCGGGGGTGATCAGCGGCACTTTAACTATACCGAAGGATGCGTCCGGTAAAATACCAGTAGTTCTGATCATTGCAGGTTCTGGCCCTACCGACCGCAATGGAAATAGCCCCCAATTGCAGTTAAGGACCAACGCCTACCTGGAGCTGGCCGAGGGCCTCGGCAAAAACGGCATCGCATCTGTCAGATACGACAAGCGAATGGTAGGCGCAAGTCAAACAGGAAATAAGGAGAGCGATCTGCGTTTTGAAGATTATGTTGACGACGCTGTTGGATTAGTACAAATGCTGAACAGCGATGAGCGTTTTTCGAAAGTGATAGTACTTGGCCATAGCGAGGGCTCGTTGGTGGGGATGCTGGCTTGCCATGATGAACCCGTCAAAGGCTACATTTCAATTGCCGGCGCCGGCGAAAGGGCCGATAAAATATTGACCGAGCAGATGAAATCTAAATCGGAAACACAGCAGCAACACTTTAAAGCTTTGTTAGATACTTTGAAAAAAGGTAAAACCATCGACAATATCGATCCGGGACTGTGGTTCATTGCAAGGCCCACGATACAAAAGTATCTTATGTCGTGGTGCAGATACGACCCTCAACACGAGATAAAGGCTGTAAAGGTACCGGCACTGATTATTCAGGGCACCACCGACCTGCAGGTGAGCACGACTAACGCTGAAAAATTAAAAAAAGGGAAATCGGATGCGCAATTGGTTATCATTCCTAATATGAACCACATCATGAAGGAAGCACCCGCAGACCACGATCAGAACCTGGCTACGTACAACAATCCCGATCTCCCACTCAAAACCGAGCTGGTACCGGATATTGTGAAGTTTATACACAGCATCAACTAGCACAATTAATATCGAATATCGAACGCAGAATAATGAATTTCGAAGTTTTGTAATCACGATCCTTCGAAATGCGATATTGGAAATTCGATATTCGATATTCAAAAATTATTCCCAGTCTCCTAATAATCTCCTTACCAGGATAATCTGTCCGGTGTGATACGAGTTGTGATCCGCTATTTGTAAGGCTTCGCGCAAAATACTTTGGCCATCACCATGAGGCAAAGCTTTATAAATATCCTCATTCTTCAGCAGATCGATAAACTCATCCCTATCGTCACTGATCTGCCGAAGTGATTTCTCCCAGGTTTCTTCATCAACAGGAGCTGTTTCCTCCACCCAATAACCATCGGGCCAGGCAGGTGAAATATGTTTTTCGCTTTTGCTGAATTCGAGCATATCCCATTGGGCGATGCGGATATGTTCTATCAACTGCCAGACGCTGTAAGGCAACAGGCCGGGTACCACACCACGCAGTTCGGGCGCAAGGCCTTCTATTGCATCGTCAAAACTGGCGTGTGCCATACCGCCCTCGAGCAGTTTAATTAATTCGGCTATTAAAATTTTATGCTGGTCCATCTTAGTGATAATTTCTATTTTCTATACTTTGGCGTTGACCAAATTGTTTTTAAGTTTATCCATTCAAGTTAATTCATCCGGTTGTGATAAAAAAATTACTCTTTTTTTTACTGTTGACGGCCATTTTCGCCGCTTGCAAAAAAGATTCCATGGCTCCTGTCAACGGCAGCGTCGATGATGCCGCGTTCAATGATTATGAAAAACATTTCCTGGATGAATTCTGGAAGCTGAATCCGGATTGGGGCACAAGTGTAGGTTATCATAAATACGACAGCATTTTGCTGATACCCGATAAAAAATATCGCACTAAACTGGTCGATTTTGCCAAAATTCAGCTTGATTCACTGGGTAAGTTTCAGCCGACGACATTTCTGCAAACCAATAAAATGGATTATGCCATCATGCAAAACCAAATGAATTACATGATATGGCAGGTACAGCAACTGAAGCAATACGAGTGGGATCCTTCATCATATAACGTTATCGGCACTTTTGCTTACATGCTCAATGAACATTATTCACCGCTTTCAAAACGCCTCACCAATTTTTATCAGAAGATGGCCAACATCCCGGCTTATTATAAGGAAGCCGAAAAGGATCTGAAAAACCCCGTACCCGAGCTTATGGATTTGGCCATTGAGCAGCATTTGGGTGGCTTAGGTGTATTTGAAGCAGATTTTGCCGACTCACTCAAAAAAACCAATATTCCCGAAGCGACAAAAAAATTAATGCTCGACAGAGCTAAACTCTCGGCCGATGCAATAAAAGGGTATACAGAATTCCTTAAGACCATGAAAAACGACCATCCTCGCAGTTTCAGATTGGGGAAGGATCTGTATGAGGATAAATTCAAATACGAAATTCAATCGGCAAAAACGGCCCAACAGATGTATAACGCAGCGGTTGAGCGCAAGAAATTTATTCATCACGAAATGGCGAAGCTCAGTGTGAAGCTTTGGCCCAAATATTTCGGAACAAAGCCAATGCCGTCGGACTCACTTGAGATGATCGGCAAAATGATCGACACGCTCTCTGCCAGTCACGTGAAACCGGATGAGTTCCAATCGGCTATTGTGAATGAGCTGCCTAAACTAAGGGCGTTTGTGGCACAAAAGGATCTGATTACCCTGGATCCAACCAAACCATTGGAGGTACGCAAAGAGCCGGGTTATATGGCCGGAGTTGCGGGTGCATCGATGAGCTCGCCCGGCCCTTACGACGCGGGGCAGAACTCCTATTTCAATGTAGGCAGCCTGTCGGGATGGCCGGCGGAAAAAGCGGAGAGTTTCCTGCGGGAATACAACCAGTATATCTTGCAGATTCTTTGCATTCATGAAGCTATACCAGGCCACTATGCGCAGTTGGTTTACGCCAACAAGGCGCCAAGCATGATCAAATCTATTTTCGGTAACACTGCTATGGTAGAAGGCTGGGCCGTGTACAGTGAACAAATGATGCTCGACGCAGGGTTTGGCGACAATGCGCCCGAAATGTGGCTGATGTGGTATAAATGGAACCTGCGTTCGGTTTGCAATACCATACTCGACTATAGCGTTCACTGCCAGAATATGCAGAAACAAACTGCGCTTGCATTACTGACACATGAGGCTTTCCAGCAGCAGGCAGAAGCCGAAGGTAAATGGAAACGTGTAAGCGTAACCAGCGTACAACTCGACAGCTACTATACCGGCTACAAAGAGATAATGGATCTGCGCGATGACTACAAAAGCAAAATGGGCGACCAGTACAAATTAAAAGACTTTAACGAAAAGTTTTTAAGCTACGGCAATGCTCCGGTAAAGCTAATCAAAGACGCGATGCTGGCTAAGGAAGTTAAGAAAAATTAGGTGCCCAAGTTATAACGGTTAAAAAAGGTTATAAAAGTTATAGAACTAGATTCTCAATCCCGCACAACTCTTTCATCTTCTATAACCTTTATAACCTCTTTAACTTTTATCACCTTTTTTAACTAAATAACAACTCATCTCCAATGCCCTGGTACCCATCCCCAACCGCCAGGAAAATGACGCCAGTGACCGCGTACCCATCTTGCGTGATGGTGCGGAGGCAATGCCCAGTATCCTTGCTGATAAACATACCGGCCGTCGCGCTCTGTCCATTCACCTTCAATCCAAACATGGGCACGTGATGGTGGCGGAGGTGGAGCAACAATTACGGGCTCGGCGGGCCTTACATGTATAAAAACTCTTTGGGCCTTGCTCTGTGAAACGGCAAATACCGACAAAGCTCCAGCCAAAAACAAAACTCTTGCGATTTTTTTCATAATAATGTGTTAGGGGTTTTTAATTTGAGATGCTATTGGCGACCAAAGGTTTAATCTGGTCTGGCAAACATTACGCAAATCTTAGCAGGTTGAAACCATATGTACGAACCATAAACCACCCAAAAACTAATCTGTAATCGCCAATCTCTAATCACCAATTCACTATCTTCGTTCCATGTCAACCGAAAAAGCCAAAAAACGCATCGCACAACTTTCGGCCGAGCTGAAGGCGCATAGTTATAAATACTATGTGCTGGCCATGCCCACCATTTCTGATTTTGAATTTGATAAATTGTTGGAGGAGCTTGTCGCTCTCGAAACACAGTACCCCGAGTTCATTGACCCTGATTCGCCTACGCAAAATGTGGGTGGGTTTATCACGAAGGAGTTCAAAACCATCAGACACCGCTGGCCGATGCTGTCGCTTGGCAATACCTATAACGAACAGGAACTGGTCGACTTTGATCAGCGCATCAAAAAGGCTATCGGCGATAATTTTGAATATGTTTGCGAGTTG